>PBSX01000018.1 GCA_002726375.1 Marinovum sp. | reverse complement strand
TGTTCACTTTTCAGTCAGGTAGAATACAACAGAAGTCATCCGCCGAGAGCGCAGCCACCGGGCGTGTCCACCTTTCAGCCACCTAGAATACAGCAAAGGCCATCCGAAGCCATCCGCCGACCGCGCAGCCACCGGGCGTGTTCACTTTTCAGGCAGGCGGAAGCTGGCGCTATTTCCCGATCCTAGAGCCTGTTGAGTTCGAACAAGCCATGANGGAATTAAATCAGNTTNCNAAAGTGTCACAAGGGCAATTGCGGTAACTGNATGCTTANAAAGCCTCTGCTTNNAACNNATTTNTATAAAATCGTTTTNAGGACCAACTCAGCGCAAATATCTTANGCNCNAAGTTGCTGCATTTTGCCGCGCTCAAAGCTCTTTCCNTGATCNTGCTTTTGTCTTTTANTGTTGGCTANGNNCGCANGCGCGAACNNTAAGCGCATCGGTNAACANATNTCAAATGTGAACTNACGNAAAACCTGCGGGAATTTNTGAGGGACAAGCTGCGGAGTGAGGCNTTGATTATTTTGTTCATAAATAACCCAAAATGGCTATAATTACGGNAGGAGAGTTTGATTTCATGAAGCAATTAATAGATCATCCTTTACGGTTCGAGATGACCAATGAGATGCACGCGCGCCCATTTCCCTCTTTGAACGCGCCCTCAAGCGTGGCNTTTCTAGCATTGATGCATCCAACAAAGGCAGCAACGCGAGACCGCGATCTTGATCGAGCCCAATTGATCAAACTNCTGGACCGCTTTGGAGCACCACACCCCCAACCTAATGCGACNCATTATTCCGAGCCTTTGGGCCGATATAATCTTAAATGGGAACAACATACTGAGTTTGTTACCTACACTTTGTTTCAAGACGGTCTTTCCGAGCGNGCCTTTGATCCTGCAGAATTTTATGGCTTTCCCGAAGATTGGCTTTTAGATTTGCANGACGTCTGTGTAACGTCGATTAACCTACGTGTCGAACAACGGCCAGATGATGCNACAATTCAGAAATGTCTAAAAAATTGGTTTGTCCAAGAGAGCGTCGCTGTAAGCTCTGTACTGGACGGCGCGGCAGTAGCCGCCGGTGATTTTCGTCTTGATGCCAGTGGCCATCAGCGCTTTGCAGTGTTTATTTCAAAAGGTACCGGCAGCCGGCGTATCGGCAGAATTGTCCAAAGAATTTGTGAAATTGAGACCTATAAAACAATGTCAATGCTCGGCTTTTCAGCCGCGCGAAATATGAACAGCGAGATGGAACAGATTAATACGAAACTCAGCGCCTTGATGTCTGATATGACAAATGCAGAAAGTCCCGCCGAGGTTACGCTTGGAGCGTTGTTAAATGTTTCTGCTGAACTTGAACATATTTCCGCACAAAGTGCGTTTCGCTTTGGAGCAACCGGAGCTTACGAAGCAATTGTGAACCAAAGGATTGCTGTTTTACGTGAAGAGCGTTTCGAGGGTCGNCAGACCTTCCATGAATTTATGCTTCGACGTTATGATCCNGCCATGCGCACGGTGAAGTCCTGTCAGAATAGGCTTGTAACAATGGCGGATCGCGCCATGCGATCGGGTGATTTGCTTCGTACCCGTGTTGATGTCGAACGCTCAGCGCAAAACCAAGCTTTGCTCAAAAGCATGGATCGACGCGCTGATCTACAGTTACGATTGCAAAGAACCGTCGAAAGTCTATCAGTCGTCGCAATCAGCTATTATGCAGTTTCTTTGACCGGTTATCTGGGCTATCCACTCGCTGCTCATTTGGGGATCAGCAAAGGGACGCTCACCGCAGCTTTAACCCTGCCGGTTGTGGCATTGGTCGGGTGGGCTATCCGGCGGATACGCAATCAGATGACNTGACTGCCCCATAGTGCAGTGCACATTTAGAAGCCTCGTTTCCTTGGCAGCCCAACTAGCTTTTGCTTACCGGCCGCGGATTCGCGGATCCATGGCATCACGTAGNCCATCGCCAAGGTAATTAATGCTCAGAACAGTCAAAGAAATCGCCAAGCCGGGCCATAAGACACGCTCAGGATAGAGCTGAAGATAATCCACTGCATCGTTTANCAAGCGGCCCCAAGTTGGGAAATCAGGTGGAAACCCAAGGCCCAAAAACGATAGTGCGCTTTCTGTGATAATCGCATTGGCAATTCCCAACGTTGCAGAAACCAATATTGGCGACAACACATTGGGCAATATATGCCGCATTATAATCTTACGGTCTGTNGTTCCGATTGAACGGGCNGCAAGCACAAACTCGCGCTCTTTCAATGCCATGACATCGCCCCGCACAATGCGCGCTGTTGGCATCCAACTGGTGATACCAATGGAGACCACGATCAAAACAAACATGCCACGCTCGGGCCCATAGGCTTGGCTGAGCGGCTCACGAAATAAAAGCATCATCACCAACAGCAGAGGCAAAAGCGGAAGCGAAAGGAACAGATCCGTCAATCGCATCAGAATCCCGTCTAATCGGCGATAGTACCCTGCGCACACTCCGATTAAACTGCCCAGCATGAGCGAAAGCGTCATCGCTGCGATTCCGACTGAGATGGATGTTTTTCCACCTGCAATCATCCGCGCAAAAGTATCACGCCCCAACTGATCGGTCCCAAANGGATGCGCCCAACTTGGGCTTTGATTGCGCAATCGGATATTAATCTCATTAGCTTCATAGGGCCACACCCAAGGGCCCACCATCACCAATATAACGATGGTGAAAAAGATTATGCCGCCGATTAAAGCGCCTTTGTGTTTTTTAAACTGGTCCCAGACATCACGCCACTTGCTGCGNGCGGGTTGCTGAGGAAGTGGCTNGGCGGTGTTAGTCATAGCGTATCCTCGGATCCAAAAGCCCGTATAAAATGTCTGCGATTAGGTTGAAGGCAACGATCAAAAACGCGAACATAAAAGTCAATGTTTGCACCGTTGGCAAGTCATTGGCATAGATCGCATTGATTAACTGCCCACCTATTCCGTTTACTTTAAAAATCTGCTCGGTGATAATCGCGCCGCCAAAAATATAGGGCAGATTAAGCGCAATTACAGTGACCACAGGGATCATCGAGTTGCGCAGAACATGAACCATCACCACTGTCCACTCGCTTAGACCCTTGGCCCGCGCGGTTCGCACATAATCCTGATTAAGGTTATCAAGCATAGATGCACGCATATAGCGGCTGATTTGAGCTGTGGTTTGCAGTGCAAGCACCATTACCGGCAAAACCATCTGTTTTAGTTGAATGACAAAGGTGTCCCAGTTAATCACCTGATGCAATGTATCATAGGTAGAAGGCAACCAGCCAAGTTGAACCGCAAAAATCACAATCACAAGCGGACCTGTGAAAAATGGCGGGATGGAATAGCCAATCATTGTCACAAAAGTTCCGGCCTGATCAAAAACCGAATAATGCCGATAGGCAGAATAAATACCGATCGGCAGCGCGATTAAAATGCCGACCACATAAGACATCCCAACCACCCAAAGGGTTTGCGGCATTCTCTGCACGACAATATCCATCACCGGGCTACGGGTCTGCCAGCTTATCACGCGCAGATCACCTTCGGAAAAGGTTGTCCCGAACATATGATCTATAAAAACCTGCGGTTCGATCCAGAAAAACTGCATCAGCCATTTGGCAAATTGGATGTAGAGAGGTTGGCCAAGGCCCAAAGCCTCGCGCATTTTTTCTTTGACCTCTGGGGGCACGGTTAATGGCACCTGTGCCATCGGATCGTTTGGTGCAAGGTTTAGAAGAAGAAAAATAACCAAACTGATGAACAAAAGCGTCGGGATAGAGATCAGCAGACGACGAATAGTGAATGTCAGCATTTAGTGACGCCTTAGTATTTCAGTTCAAAGGAAAACTGCGCCCCTCACAATGAGGGGCGCAGCAAGAAAGACTAGCTATTAGTCGATACGATGCCAGTCGGCAACGTTCCACAGCTCTGAATCAAACGTGTTAAGAACAACACCACCAAGTGATTTGGCATGCGCAGAAACACGACCGCGGTCAACGAGAGGCACAATTGTGTAGCTTTCATTGGTCAGCATATCGTTCATCTTACGGCCAAGTTCACCGCGGCGCTCGATGTCGCCTGTGCGGGCCATTTCATCAATCAGCTTGTCATACTCTGGATCACAGAAGCGGTTGATGTTTGCACCTTGCCACTGGCTGTCTGGCTTTGGCTCATTGCCACAGCGATAAGCTGCCAGATAGGCTTGTGGGTCGGTTCCGTCAAACACGTTGGCGTACATTTCAACATCAGCATAGAACTTCTGGTATGTGTCAGGCGAACCTGGATCACCACCAAAGAAGACTGAAGCATTCAGGTTACGCAATTCGGTTTCGACACCGATTTGGCTCCACCACTCTTTGATAAGAGCTTGGAAATCCTGACGTACAGCGTTGGTTGATGTTTGATACAGAATAGACAAACGCACGCCGTCTTTGGCGCGGATGCCATCACCACCACGGGCCCAGCCTGCTTCGTCGAGCAATGCGTTTGCGCCTGCGATATCTTGTGTCAAACAATCAGTGTTGCCTGACGCATAAATCGCGGGTGCAGGAACCAGATCACATGTTGGTCGTCCCGCTTGGCCATAGCCGATTTCAACGAGCAACGGACGGTCAATCGCCATAGAAAGCGCTTTCCGAACATTGATATCGCTGAGGAACGGATGCGGTGCTGCGCGTGTTGAGCGCGTATCTGCATCCAGATCAGGCGATGGGTTTGTCATGTTCATTTCAAGACGCTCAACAAGAGCACCAAATGCTGAAATCGGTGTACCTTTGCCACCTTCGGCCAGCTTGGCAAGCACATCTGGTGCGAGTTGCAGGTTCCAGGCATAGTCAAATTCACCGGTTTCCATTACAGCGCGACCGGCTGCAGTGGCGTCACCACCACCTTTGAAGGTCAGCGTTGCGAAGGCCGGCTTGTTTGCGACGCGGTAATTGTCGTTGGCTTTCATCTGAATCACGTCGTTTGGACGGAATTCTGTTACCACAAAAGGACCTGTGCCGATTGGGCCAAAGTTTTGATCTGTACAATTTGGCGCAGCTGCACCCATGCAATTTTCAAACTGTGCCTTCTGGATGATTGGTGTCTGACCACCAACAAATGGACCATAGGGGTTTGGCTTTGGCTGGTTAAAGCTAACTTTAACTGTCAAATCATTGATGACTTCAATAGAAGTAACACCATCAAATTTTTCCAGCTGAGCGCAACCACCTTCTGGGTGCATACAATAATCCCCAGTGAATTTTACGTCCGCCGCAGTAACTGCTGATCCGTCTGACCAGAGCAGGCCACTTTTCAGCGTCCAAGTGATCGACGTCAAATCTTCGCTCACCCCACCATTGGCAACAGTTGGAATTTCCTCTGCCAAAAATGCCACCATAGCACCTGTTTCATCAAAGCGGCCCAATGGCTCGATGACGAGACTAGATGATTCGATGTCCTTTGTTCCCCCGGACAGATATGGGTTCAAGATCGACGGAGCTTGCCAGTAAATAATACTGACGTTGCCATCTGAGCCACGCTCAGCGAAACTGGCCGGTGCAAACGCACAGGCAGCTACGGCCCCCATCATAAGTGATTTGATTTTCATTTAAACCTCCTTGCGGTTTTCACATCAGGCAAAACATCAAACGTTAGTTATAAATTTTCCCCATTTTCTTTCGATCGTATTGTTAAAGAACAGAGCGCATGTGAGCGCTAACTATTCGGATTACGAACATTCGACTATCGAAGCAGACTTTTCTCAAAATGCAAGCCCAAATGATACTAGAATGCATCAATAAAGCGGGTCGAGGAATAATATTCCACTTTTGCAATATCGCAAACCTCCGAATTTAAGCGATGTGTTTGACATCAATAGACTCAATTCGCTACCAATACTTTCTAAAGCATAGGAGCACTGTAATGCTGGATCACCCCAAAACTCCCGTCGCAAGCTTTGAAAACCTGCGGGTTGAATTTGAAACCAAAGACGGAACAGTCGTTGGGGTTGAGGATGTCTCTTTTGAGATTAACGCAGGGGAAACCGTTTGCGTTGTGGGGGAATCAGGCTCTGGCAAATCGGTTTCATCGCTCTCAATGATGCGATTGGTGGAATTTGGCGGCGGACGTCTGGCGGGCGGCAAACTTGAATTTGACCGAAAAGAATCAGGCATAGTTGACGTCACAAAAGTGGACCAGTCATTGATGCGTACGATTCGTGGCAATGAAATTGGCATGATCTTTCAAGAGCCTATGACAGCTCTTAACCCGGTGTTCACGGTGGGCCGTCAATTGACTGAGGGCCTTAGGGTGCACAAGGGTATGACGAGATCAGCAGCGGCGCAGCAGGCGCTTGATCTGCTACGGCAGGTGCGCATACCCGAACCTGAGCGACGGCTGAAACAATTTCCGCACGAGCTATCGGGCGGCATGCGTCAACGGGTGGTTATTGCAATGGCGCTAGCCTGCGAGCCAAGATTGCTCATTGCGGATGAACCAACCACGGCGCTTGATGTAACCATTCAGGCTGAAATCCTTGCCCTGATAGACCGCCTTAAACGGGAAACTGGCACTGCAGTGATGTTTATCACCCATGATATGGCGGTGGTCGCACAGATGGCAGACCGTGTTGTTGTGATGTACCGTGGCAATAAGGTAGAGGAAGGCTTGGTCGAGCAGATTTTCAAAGACCCACAGCATAGCTACACCCAGTCCCTACTCGCAGCGGTTCCAAAACTTGGCGAGATGAAAGGTAAGGATTTTCCTGAGCCAATGCGCCTTTTTGGTGATGAAGACACTGTTCGAAAGCCCATTGAAGGGACGAATGAACCCCTGCTCGAGGTTAAAAATCTTGTCACTCGCTTTCCAGTCAAAGGCGGTATTTTACGGCGCACGGTCGCCAACGTTCACGCTGTCGAAGATGTTTCCTTTACCTTGATGAAAGGGCGCACTTTAGCGTTGGTCGGCGAATCGGGTTGCGGCAAATCCACCGTTGGCAGATCACTGCTTCGTTTGGTTGAACCTTTATCTGGCGAAGTCAGCATTGCCGGCAAAGATATCATAGCCATGGCTCCCGAAGAGTTGCGAACTGCGCGCGTTGATATGCAAATGGTATTTCAAGACCCCTTTGCATCATTAAACCCGCAAATGCTGCTCATGGATCAGGTCGCCGAGCCAATGCGCAATTATGACACGCACAGCGGCGATGCATTGCAAAAACGCGTTGAAATGCTGTTCGATCGGGTCGAGTTGCCACGCAGCTTTTTGCGCCGCTATCCGCATGAGTTATCTGGCGGCCAGCGCCAAAGGGTTGCCATTGCGCGCGCTCTGGCACTTAATCCAAAATTGATTATTGCTGATGAAGCTGTGAGCGCGCTGGATGTCTCGGTTCAGGCACAGGTTCTTAATCTTATGATGGAATTGCAGGCAGAGCTTGAGCTGTCCTTTCTATTCATCAGTCATGATATGGCTGTGGTGGAACGGGTTAGCCATGATGTGGGCGTAATGTATTTGGGGCGTTTGGTCGAAATAGGGCCGCGCAGCAAAGTCTTTGAAGCACCGCAACATGCTTATACGCAGGCATTGATGAAAGCGGTTCCGATCGCAGATCCTACCCAACGCAAGTCCGAAAAAGATCTTAACTTCAAACCAATCCCCTCACCAATCCACGGTATGAATTATGTCGCAGAATCCTCTGAGTACCGTGAAGTATCGGATGGACATTTTGTTTTAACCACAGATAGCGGGTACTAATTATGAGCAAAGAACGTCTTTCGCCGCTGCAGTTAATGCGTAAACTTGTATCCTTTCCCACAGTCAGCCGCGATAGCAATCTAGATCTTGTGGCCTGGGTTGAAGCGTATTTAGCTGATCACAATATAATATCGCACCGCCATTATAACGAGGCTGGAGACAAAGCAGCGCTTTTTGCCCATGTTGGCCCGGATATCGAAGGCGGTCTGGTTCTATCGGGTCATACGGATGTGGTTCCGGTCGACGGGCAGCCTTGGGACAGTGACCCCTATGAAGTCGTCGAGCGTGACGGGAAATATTTTGGTCGCGGCACATGTGACATGAAAGGCTTTGACGCTTTGGCAATTTGGGCACTTGTAGAAGCCTCTTATCTGCCCCTCACGCAACCTTTGCAAATTGCCTTGAGCTATGATGAAGAGGTCGGCTGCGTCGGTGCGCCGCCAATGATTGATCAAATGCTCAAAACCCTGCCCAAAGCCAGCGCTGTGATTGTAGGAGAACCTTCAACCATGCTGGCGGTCAATGGACATAAGGGTGGTTTGGGTTTTAGCACCCATTTTGTTGGCTTTGAGGTTCATTCGTCGATCCTGCACACAGGAGTTAATGCGATTATGTCCGGCGCAAAGTTGATTGACTGGGCAAATCATGTCAACGCAGCCAACAGCGCCGCGCAACCCACTGAAATTGCTGCCATGTTTGACCCTCCCTATACCACAGCGCATGTGGGAATGATCAGCGGCGGCACAGCCCATAACATCACCGCGAAAGATTGCCACTTTAGTCTAGATTTTAGAATTGTGGCCGATGAAACAGAAGCAGACTGGCGGGGCCGCTTCGAGGAAAAAGTGCACGCGCTAGAAGCAGATATGAAAGCATCCCATCCAGAGGCACATATTGAAATTGAACCACGATTTTTTGTGCCCGGATTGCGCCCCGAACAAGACGGGGAAGCCGAAACATTGGTGCGACAGATAACCGGGGATAATGCGCTTCATGTGGTGTCATATGGGACCGAAGCTGGCCAGTTCCAAGAGCGCGGATATTCCGCCGTAATCTGCGGCCCCGGTGACATTGCGCAAGCGCACCAACCTAATGAATTTATTGAAAAATCACAATTTGAAGCAGGGCATAAATTTATGCAAAAACTGCTTGAAAGACTGACAGGAGATTAAGCTATGCCCGTAAAAAATCGTTTGGCAGAATTGCATCCCGAAATCACTGAATGGCGCCGCGACATTCACCAGCATCCAGAAATTCTTTTCGACACACAGCGCACCTCTGCGCTGGTGGCCGATAAGCTGCGCAGCTTTGGTGCAGATGAGGTTGTGACCGGCATTGGTCGCACCGGCGTTGTCGCAGTGATCAAAGGCAAATCAAACGCCTCGGGCAAAACCATTGGACTGCGCGCTGATATGGACGCTTTGCCGATCGAGGAACAAACCGGGCTTGAGTACGCCAGTAAAACGCCAGGCGCGATGCATGCTTGCGGCCATGACGGCCACACCGCGATGCTTTTGGGCGCGGCGAAGTACCTCAGCGAAACACGTAATTTTGACGGAACTGCCGTGGTGATTTTCCAGCCCGCCGAAGAAGGTGGCGGCGGCGGCAAAGAAATGTGCGACGACGGCATGATGGAGCAGTTTGGCATTGATGAGGTTTACGGCATGCACAATTGGCCGCAAATGCCGGCTGGTCAGTTTGCCATTCGCTCAGGCGCATTTTTTGCTGCGTCAGACATGTTTGATATTAAAATTACCGGTAAAGGCGGTCATGCCGCTAAACCGCAAGAGACCATTGATCCAACCGTCGTTGCCAGCCATCTGGTGCTTGCACTGCAATCTATTGTTAGCAGAAATGCAAACCCCGTGGACCAAATGGTGGTTTCTGTCACCTCTTTTGAAACCTCTTCCACCGCGTTTAATGTGATTCCAGAATCTGTCCACCTGCGTGGTACGGTACGCACATTAAGCGTGGAAATGCGCGATTTGGCAGAAAAGCGTTTGATCGAGCTTGCGGAAGGCACCGCAGCGGCGTTTGGCGCCAGTGCGGATGCAGAATATCGCCGCACCTATCCAGTTATGAGCAACTCAGACGCTCAAACCGAGTTCGCGGCCAAAGTGGCTGAAAGTGTATCCGGCGCCTGTGCAGAAGCCGATTTGGTGATGGGCGGCGAAGATTTTTCTTTCATGCTGGAAGAGCGCCCTGGCGCATATATCCTAATTGGTAATGGCGATACTGCTGCGGTGCATAATCCGAACTACAATTTTAACGATGATGCGATCCCCGCCGGGTGCAGTTGGTGGGCCGAGATTATTGAGCAACGTATGCCGGCGGCCTAAAATAGAGTTCGTTTCTTTGGGTAAACTTCGACCGAAGCAAACACCAATTAGACAACTGGCGTGTCTTTGAATGAAAATAATAACCTTTGATCAGTGCCAAATCCCCTGCGGCCACTTTCAAAGCTGGCACCTCACATTAGACGCAAGGCCACAGGGATATTTTTTGGTTCCCTTTAGCGGGAATTAATGCAGGGGGTCGCTTTCATAACGCGCCACTACCCGCTGCCTTACTTCCTTTTGAAAGGGCTAAAAAGACCAGAAACCAAACGCCGAAATTCTTCTGAGCGAAGTTTCCGTGCTTTAAGTTCATAAGCCTGCAACTCATCATGAAAATTTCTATAATCCATCTACCAAGTCCTTTGATTGTTGATAGGATTGAAATAATGCCATCACTAAGCAATGTGCAGAGGAGTTTTATTCATTCCCGCTATGCGTCTGGCTCATGGCCAAATTAGCAAGTATTGAATGCTGACAACTGGCGGTTACTGGAGCATCGCACCGCTCGGTTGTTTGGTTTATCGGGTTATATTGAAAACAGACCAAGTGCAGTCAGGACAAGCCCAATAAAAATGCCCAGCCTAATTAACTCTAACTTAGCGGCAAGCGGTGGAAAAGGGAAAAACCAAAAGCCAATCGCAGCAAGAACAAAGGCAACGGCAAGCAGTCGTGTGAAAAAAATAAGGACGGCAGAAAAACTGCCGCCCCTGCTACTAAAATACGGTGGAAAATTGACCACCCCTAAAATATTCTTCTGCATTATAGCTGCATCCCTCAGCCTTATGGGTATGAATACTATCCGATTGCGTCATAAATGTGACGCGGATGTGAAACCTTTAAGACCGAAAATATTTTTTTATGAGGCTTCTCAGACATTAACTATCGCTTGCGCGGCCAATAAAATCGTGTAGAAGAGGCGTCTCTTTCCGCGATATCGGTTTTATCGCGCGGTCTCTCGTGGGTGGGTGCGGAAAGATGACCTACCCTTTGAAACGCGCCAGAACATGAATGGAGCACACATGCCGCTTTATGAGCATGTCTTTATCTCGCG
>PBSX01000002.1 GCA_002726375.1 Marinovum sp. | reverse complement strand
ACAAATCCTGTTTCCCGGGCGGGTTGGTATACTGATGATGTCCGAGGTTTTGGTGGCCATTATCAGCGCCTCGATCTTTTTGCCAGACGAGCAGATGGCGCTGCTACAATGGTTGGGCGCCGCAGCCATAATCGCATCTGCCTTTGCTGAGGTTTCCTTTAGCACGGAACCCCGCACCGAATCCGCCGGGTAAGCGCGTAAAAACATGTTTTTGGCACCTCTGCGATACAGCTGCGATACTGACGTGATACTGATGTGCTATTTTGGCCTATTTTCACCCAAACCGTGGGCAAGGGAGCGCCATTTTTAGACGGTTTGCGGCTTTGGCTCTGCGCGTGGCTGCGCACGCCAAAGCAGCATCACAAGGCTAAAGAAAATCATTACGCCGCCCACAATAAGATAGGCCAAAAGTTCCTGACCAAAGACAGCCACTTGAAAAACGGTGACCCAGAACGGCGTGCTAAACGTATAGGCGGTCAACTGCCCACTGGCCAAATGGGATGACGCAAAGGTCAGCAGGGTAAAGGAAAAAATGCTGGCAAAAATCGCAAGATAGGCAATGCAAAGATACATATCCCAGCCCAGATCAGTCCAGTTTGTTTGGACGATTCTGTTCGGAAATATGAGTAATATTAAGATGCTGGCGCTGGCCATAACGGCAAAACTAATAAAAACAGCAGGCTCGCCAGAGCGTAGTTTTGGCATAAACACCGCATAGACCGAGTGCGAAATTGTACCCAAGAAAAACACCAACTCACCATAGCTAAGGTTTAGGTAAATGAGGTTGGCGAGGGATCCTTGAAACACAATCACCAAAGCGCCAGCAGCGCCAACCAGNAGATAAAACACAATATTGGNCTTGGTTTTTAAACCAAAAACTGCGCGGTCCAAACAGACAGCCAGAAACGGCATCATGGTGAAAATACTCGACGTGGAAATCGGTGATGCGGTTTTAAGGGCTTCAAACATAAAGATAAAATAAAACGAAAAGCTTCCCCCAAGTAAAAAATACCGCCACGGTCGTTTGAAGTATTCGCGCAGAAACATGTTTTTTTGCCATAAAAAAACGGCGAGCAAAACAGACGCCAGCAAAAACCGGATAAAGGTGAGGGCAATGGGATCAATATCATTCGCGATATAGGCCCCAATGGGATAGGAGCCGGAAACCAAAATCGCAAAAAGCACCATGCTCGCATGTGCTGAAAGGTAAGTTTTATCTAATGCCAGTTTTTTATTCCTTTGCCCAAATGATCTCTGCCTAGCCTATTTTTGTCAAACCCTTAGAAATTTTACCAATTGATAAAAAAATGATTCCATGTNATGATCACCTCAAAGATCATAAGCTAGGAGTTCCGTGTGTCCCAGCCAAGTACAAAATCAGGGGTCGCCACTGGCCGGTTGACGCCGCAGGGCTATCAAGANAATTTTGCCGANCTGCATCCCGCTTTGGATGATCACGAAGCGCTGGTTGCAGCNGATAGATGCTATTTCTGTCACGACGCGCCGTGNATTACCGCCTGTCCCACTGACATTGATATTCCGCTGTTCATCCGGCAGATTTCAACAGGCACGCCAGAAGCCTCGGCCAAAACAATCCTATCGCAAAATATTCTTGGTGGAATGTGCGCCCGGGTTTGCCCAACAGAAACCCTGTGTGAAGAGGCNTGCGTTCGTGAAAAAGCTGAAGGCAAGCCAGTTGAAATCGGTCGTCTGCAGCGCTTTGCGACCGACCGGGTAATCCCTGCGGGTATTCATCCGTTTGAAAGAGCTGCACAAACCGGTAAAACTATTGCAGTGCTTGGCGCTGGTCCTGCAGGTCTTGCCTGCGCGCATCGCTTGGCCATGTACGGTCATGATGTAACCGTTTTTGACGCTAGGCCAAAAGCCGGTGGGCTGAATGAATTTGGGATCGCGGCGTATAAGTCCACCAATGATTTTGCTGCTGAGGAAGTGGATTGGCTGCTTAAAATCGGTGGTATCAAGATCGAGCTCGGCAAGGCGTTGGGTCGTGACTTGTCGCTTGAGGATTTGGCCAGTGAATATGATGCGGTGTTTTTGGGCATCGGCCTTGCAGGCACCAACGCGCTTGGGCTTGATGGCGAGCAAAAACAACACGTCGAAGACGCGGTTTCATTTATTGCAGACTTAAGACAGGCAAGCGATTTGTCCCAAATGGCTGTTGGGCGCCATGTTGCAGTGATCGGCGGGGGTATGACGGCGGTAGATGCCGCTGTGCAAGCAAAATTATTGGGCGCTGAGCAGGTGCATTTAGTCTATCGCCGGGGCCGTGAGCACATGAACGCGTCCAAGTTTGAACAAGATCTTGCTGCGTCACACGGTGTTCATATTATTGCAAACGCGCAGCCTGTCGGGGTCATTGGAAATGGCGCCGTGCAAGAGATAGAATTTGCCTATACGCGCCAAGAGGGCGGTAAACTTGAACAGACTGGCGAAACCTTTCGCCTAAAAGCAGATCAAGTTTTCAAAGCCATTGGACAGACCTTAGATACCGCCCTGAATGGGCTTGACCTTGCGCGCGGTAAAATTGCTGTCACCGGTGCTGGGCGTACATCGCTCCAGAGTGTTTGGGCAGGCGGTGACTGTACAAATGAGGGCGATGATTTAACCGTAACCGCAGTGGCGCAGGGACGTGATGCTGCAGAAGATATACATAAAACGCTGCTGGCCTAAAGGCTTGGCGGCACATCAAAGGCACAAAGGAGTGCTAATATGGCAAACCTGNCATCCGACTTTATCGGGATTAAATCCCCCAATCCATTTTGGCTTGCCTCGGCGCCGCCGACCGACAAAGAATACAATGTACGCCGCGCTTTCGAAGCCGGCTGGGGCGGTGTTGTATGGAAAACGCTCGGTTCAGAGGGCCCGCCCATCGTGAATGTGAACGGGCCAAGATATGGCGCCATTTGGGGTGCAGACCGGCGTCTTTTGGGATTAAACAACATCGANTTGATNACNGACAGGCCGCTGGAAATAAACCTGCAAGAGATCAAGACCATTAAGCGTGATTTCCCGGACCGTGCNGTGGTGGTNTCGCTGATGGTTCCTTGTGAAGAGGCTGCATGGAAGGCTATTTTGCCTTTGATTGAGGATACAGAAGCGGACGGAGNGGAATTGAATTTCGGCTGCCCTCATGGGATGGCGGAACGTGGAATGGGATCCGCTGTCGGTCAAGTGCCCGAATATGTGGAAATGGTCACCCGCTGGGTCAAACAAAACAGCCGGTTGCCGTGTATTGTAAAATTGACGCCAAATATTTCTGATATTTGCCAACCTGCTGAGGCCGCAAAACGCGGTGGTGCGGATGCGGTGAGCCTCATTAATACAATTACGTCTATCACTGGTGTCGATCTTGATATTATGGCGCCNACACCAACCATTGATGGNAAAGGCACCCACGGCGGATATTGCGGACCTGCGGTTAAACCCATTGCGATGAATATGGTTGCCCAGATCGCCCGCAACGGTGAAACAAGTGGTGTCCCCATTTCCGCGATCGGTGGTGTTACCACATGGCGAGATGCTGCAGAGTTTATGGCTCTTGGCGCCGGTAATGTGCANGTNTGTACCGCTGCCATGACATATGGTTTTAAAATTGTCGAAGAAATGATCTCGGGTCTGTCACAATGGATGGACGAAAAATCCTATAGCTCGGTTGATGAGTTTGTCGGGCAGGCTGTGCCAAAGGTTATCGATTGGCAATATCTCAATCTCAATTATGTCACCAAAGCCCGCATAAATCAGGATGACTGCATTAAATGTGGTCGTTGCTATGCGGCCTGTGAAGATACAAGCCATCAGGCAATTACAATGTCCGACGATCGCGTTTTCGATGTTCGAGATGATGAATGCGTTGCCTGTAACCTTTGCATTAATGTTTGTCCGGTGGAAGGCTGCATNACAATGGAGACACTGGAAGTTGGCGCAATGGATGAACGCACTGGCACACCTATCTCACCTGATCATGGTGATTGGACGACCCACCCGAACAACCCAATGGCGCGGGCGGCAGAATAGCCGTCCTTAAGGCGATAGAATTTTGTCAAAAATAGTCTCTACAAAGGACTGTGCGCCGTCATAGGGATCAGTGATATTACCGGCTCTGACAAGTTTAATTTGGGCTTCAAAATCTGAATAATGCTGGGTCAGAGCCCAAATTGAAAAAATAAGGTGATAGGGGTCAAGCTTAGCGATTTGACCGGCATCCATCCACTGAGAAATAACGGTTGCTTTTTCATCTACTAAAATACGCAGTTCGCCTTTTAGAAAATTTTCAATCCTTGGGGCACCTTGGACGATTTCATTGGCAAAAAGACGGCTTTCACGGGGAAAATTCCGCGATAATTCAAGTTTTCTGCGAATATAGGCAAGCAACTCATCCCGGGCATTTCCATTTGGGTTTAACGCCCGCAAGGGATCTAGCCAAGTGTCCAAAAGATCGCTGAGCAACGCGACATGTATCGCTTCCTTNCCATTGAAGTAGTAGAGCACGTTTGGTTTTGAAAGACCGGCCTTGTTTGCGATCTGATCCAGGGTTGATCCCCTAAACCCATGCGCTGAAAACACCTCTAAAGCTGCATCCAATATTGCCGAGATATTATGCTTCTGTATCCGCGTTAACGGTTTTTTATTAGATCGCTCCATGGATAACGCACCTATCAGAGCACCGCTCTATGTACCAGACTTGGGGGCTAAACCAGCCCAAATAATTTGAAAAATGGTTTCGGTTGCATCGTCCCATTGTTCTTTGGATAAAGGCTCAGCTGCGTTCAAGGTCTCAACCTGATGGGTGAAATCAGCATAATGCTGGGTTGTAGCCCAAATCATATAGAGCACCCACCGGGGATTAATCGGTCTAATTTTTTTATCGTCAATCCACTTTTGGATCATTTCAATCCGGCCATCTGTCCATTCGGTCAGCTGCGTTTCCAAAAAGTCTTGAATGATCGGGGCCCCATGCATGACCTCATTGGCCCAGACTTTAGATCCATTTTTCCGCAAGCGGCTTATTTCCATTTTTTGCTCAATGTATTTGCGCAATGCTTCGGCTGGATTGTCAGACTGTTCAAAGCTATCTGCCGCTTGCAGCCAAATGCCAAAAATTTGCTCAACAACCCGTCGGTAAAGTTCTTTCTTAGAGGCGAAATAATAATGCACATTGGCCTTGGGAAGATCAGCCTGGTCTGCAATCATTTGCATCGTTGACCCACGAAATCCGTGCTGTGCAAAAATAGTCTCGGCGGCGTCAAGAATAACCCGCTCATTTTCCGCTCTGATCTGAGCTTTTGGTGCCTTTAAATTTAGCAATTTCTGCATTTCCGACATTGCGCGACTTCACCAAAAAGAATCAATCTTGACTGATTAGTCAACTGTGTTACGGTTCAATCTACCAGATGGTCAAAAAATTAGAAAGACCACGCTTAAAACGGCCGCAGTGTCGGATAGGGAGTTTGGATCACAACCACTTGCATGGGTGGAATAGTGACGTCTCAGCTCGATCAAAGATAAGCGTGAAAACAGACTGCAAGGTCTCTTAGCTTTGTAGCAGGCACAGGAGAGTTGACATGGCGGCACCGGGTGAAAACCTTAGAATTAACGGCGACCGACTTTGGGACAGCTTGATGGAAATGGCCAAAATCGGTCCGGGTGTTGCGGGTGGTAATAACCGACAGACACTGACCGATGAAGATGGCGAAGGGCGCGCATTGTTTCAAAACTGGTGTGCGGCTGAGGGATGCTCCATGGGCCTTGATCAGATGGGCAATATGTTCGCGCGCCGCGAAGGCACTGACCCTGATGCCCTGCCGGTCTATGTTGGATCACATTTGGACACACAGCCCACGGGCGGCAAATATGATGGTGTTCTAGGTGTCTTGGGCGGGCTTGAAATTATCCGCAGCCTCAATGATATGGACATCAAAACAAAACACCCCATTGTGGTGACCAATTTCACCAATGAAGAGGGCACGCGATTTGCCCCGGCCATGCTGGCATCGGGCGTTTTTGCGGGTGTGCACACCCAAGACTGGGCCTATGAGCGTACTGATGCAGACGGCAAAGCATTCGGTGATGAGCTTAAGCGCATCGGTTGGCGCGGCGAAGAAGAAGTCGGCGCCCGCAAAATGCATGCGTTTTTTGAATTGCACATAGAGCAAGGCCCTATTTTGGAAGCAGAAGATGCTGATATTGGTGTTGTCACCCATGGTCAGGGGCTTAGCTGGACACAGGTCACGATCACTGGAAAAGACTCGCACACAGGCTCGACCCCGATGCCAATGCGCAAAAATGCAGGTCTTGGAATGGCGCGGGTGCTCGATCTGGTGGATGAAATCGCATGGAGCCATAAGCCGCATGCTGTTGGGGCGGCGGGACATATTGATGTGTATCCCAATTCACGAAATGTCATCCCAGGCAAAGTGGTTTTTACCATCGATTTTCGAAGTCCAGACCTTGCTGTGATCCAAGATATGGAGCAGCGCCTCAAAGAGGGCGCAACAAAAATCTGTGATGACATGGGGCTTGAGGTCAGCTTTGAAAAAGTTGGGGGTTTTGATCCCGTGACATTTGACGATGACTGTGTCTCGGCGGTTCGAAACGCCGCAGAGCGGCTTGGCTATAGCCACCGAAATATAATTTCAGGGGCCGGCCATGATGCGTGTTGGGTGAACCAAGTGGCCCCAACCGCAATGATCATGTGCCCCTGTGTTGATGGCTTAAGCCATAATGAGGCCGAAGAGATATCCAAAGACTGGTCCACCGCAGGCGCGGAAGTGCTGTTCCACGCTGTGGTCGAGACTGCGCAAATTATTGAATAAGCTGCTGAACAAGGAGAGCCAGAATGACCAAAGTGATCAAAGGCGGTCAGGTGTGCACCGCGGACCGCACATGGAAGGCCGATGTCTTAATTGATGGCGAAGTGATCAAACAGATCGGAGAAGACCTAAAAGGCGACGAATATATTGACGCTGAAGGCGCTTATGTCATTCCGGGCGGTATTGATCCACACACCCATCTTGAAATGCCGTTTATGGGCACAACCGCTGCGGAAACATTTGAAACTGGTACTTGGGCGGCCGCGGTTGGCGGCACCACTATGGTGGTTGATTTTTGTTTGCCGGGCGAAGATGGCTCTATCAAAAACGCGATCAATGAATGGCATCGAAAGTCCGCGCCTCAGATTTGCTCGGATGTGGGCTATCACATGGCGATCACAGGTTGGAGCGAAGATGTCTTTAACGGCATGAAAGACGCTGTGGATATGGGCGTCAATTCGTTCAAGCATTTCATGGCCTATAAAGGCGCTTTAATGATTGAAGACGATGAAATGTTTGCCAGCTTCAAGCGCTGTAAAGAGATTGGCGCGCTACCGATGGTGCACGCGGAAAACGGTGATCTGGTTGCCGATATGCAGCAGCAGATGCTGGCCCAAGGGATCACTGGCCCCGAAGGTCACGCCTATTCACGGCCGCCCGAATTTGAGGGTGAAGCGGCAAACCGCGCAATTACAATCGCTGATGCCGCCGGCGTTCCGCTCTATATTGTGCACGTAAGCTGCGAGCAGGCGCATGAAGCCATTCGCCGCGCGCGTCAAAAAGGCATGCGAGTTTATGGTGAACCTTTGGCGCAATTCCTGACCTTGGATGAAAGTGAATATTTCAAAGGCGACTGGATGCATTCCGCCCGCCGTGTGATGTCACCACCTTTCCGCAACAAAGAACATCAAGCCAGCTTGTGGGCGGGTTTGCAATCTGGATCGCTACAGGTTGTTGCCACTGATCATGCGGCCTTTACCAGTGAGCAAAAGCTGATGGGCAAAGACAATTTCTGCCTGATCCCCAATGGATCAAACGGTCTAGAAGAGCGACTGGCTGTGCTGTGGACAGAAGGTGTGGAAACCGGACGCCTGACGCCAAATGAATTTGTATCCGTCACCAGCACCAACATCGCCAAGATACTAAATATATATCCCAAGAAGGGCGCAATTGTGGAAGGAGCCGACGCGGATATCGTGGTATGGGATCCAAAAATCTCTAAAACCATAAGTGTGGCCAACCATCATTCCATCCTTGATTACAACGTCTTTGAGGGCTTTGATGTCAGCGCCCAGTCGCGCTACACCATTAGCCGCGGTGATGTGATCTGGGCTTGGGGTCAAAACAGCCAGCCCAATCCTGGCCGTGGCCGCTTTGTACCGCGCCCTGCCTTTCCATCTGCCAACATTGCGCTGAGCAAGTGGAAAGAGTTAACCGCACCCAAGCAAATTCACCGTGATCCAATGAATATTCCGGCCGGCATTTAAATCGGCCGAAACTCAGAAGCCCCAGCAATCTTAGGAAAGCCAAATTCTGATATGACCAATGAACCAGTAATTTCTGCCCAGGATCTATCATTGACGTTTGAAACCAATGATGGACCTGTGCACGCCCTGAAGAACATAAACCTAGACATATCAAAGGGCGAATTTGTCAGTTTCATTGGGCCATCGGGCTGTGGAAAAACAACCTTTTTGCGGGTTATGGCCGATTTGGAAAAGCCCACTGGCGGGCAAATTACCATTAATGGTGTATCACCCGAAGAGGCCCGCAATGCGCGCGCCTACGGATATGTTTTTCAGGCCGCTGGCCTTTATCCGTGGAGGACTATCGGCGGCAACATCAGGCTTCCGCTTGAGATTATGGGGTATAGCAAATCCGATCAGGCCAAACGGGTACAACAAGTGCTTGAATTGGTTGAGCTATCGGACTTTGAAAAGAAATTTCCTTGGCAATTGTCCGGCGGCATGCAGCAACGGGCCTCGATTGCAAGAGCTTTGGCATTTGACGCCGATATCTTGTTGATGGATGAACCCTTTGGGGCGCTTGATGAAATTGTTCGGGACCACCTTAATGAGCAACTTCTGGATCTTTGGCGGCGCACCAACAAAACCATCGGCTTTGTGACCCACTCCATCCCGGAAGCGGTTTACTTATCGACGAAGATCGTTGTTATGTCCCCAAGGCCGGGGCGCATTAGTGATGTCATAGAAAGCCCGTTACCGGCTGACCGGCCCCTAGAAATCCGGGATAGTGCTGAATTTATTGAGATTGCCCAACGGGTCAGAGAAGGCCTTAGGGCGGGGCATGGACCAGAATGAGGCGTTCGGTTTTTCCAGTCATTGTCGTGATTTGTGGCTTGATGGCGATGTGGTACATCGCTGTCGTGCCCATGAACATCAAAATGGCTCTGACCGATGCGGAGCGCAGTGGCATAGTGGTCACGCCAAGCGGCGCTAAAGAGCGGCGTGACAGATCGGCTATACTGCTTGTGGCCCAGAACCCCTTTGCCATTAAAGCAACCTTCGCTTTGGAGCGCCCGCGACTGCCTGCACCGCATCAGGTGGCAATTGAATTATGGAATTCCACCGTCAATAAGAAAATTACTTCAAAACGAAGCCTGATTTTCCATGGCTGGATCACCCTAAGTGCCACACTTTTGGGCTTTGCGATTGGCACAGGGCTTGGGATTTTATTGGCGATTGGAATTGTTTATAGTCGCGCCATGGATATGAGTGTGATGCCATGGGCTATTGCGTCGCAAACCATCCCGATATTGGCGATAGCGCCCATGATCATTGTGGTTTTGAACTCTGTTGGCGTGCAAGGGCTTTTGCCAAAAGCGATTATTAGTGCCTATCTAAGCTTTTTCCCGGTGGTCGTGGGAATGGTCAAAGGACTTCGCAGTCCTGACCATATGCAGCTTGATCTTCTAAAAACATACAGCGCCAACTCACCCCAAGGCTTTTGGAAATTACGCCTACCATCCTCCATGCCCTACTTGTTTGCATCGCTAAAAATTGGCATTGCAGCAAGCTTGGTTGGGGCAATCGTTGGTGAGCTTCCAACTGGTGCGGTGCGCGGATTGGGAGCACGGCTTTTGTCGGGGTCTTATTACGGACAAACCATCCAAATTTGGTCAGCCCTATTGGGCGCCGCGGTGTTGGCCGCTACATTGGTTGCCCTCATTGGCTTGGCGCAACGCATCACGCTTAAAAGAATGGGGATGTCATGACGCTGGTTATTCTCGCTCTTATAATTTGGCTTGTTGCCTGGCGTGTGAATGTATTTTTGGCCAATACGGCGGCCTCTGAGACCCGTTTTATGAAGCTTTTGGTGCCTGCAATTTTTGGTTTTACCATTTTGGCGGTTTGGGAATTGGTGGTCAAAGGGCTTAATGTACCTTTGGTAATCCTTCCGCCGCCTTCAATGATCGCAGAAACATTTTCTGCAAAGCTGCCCATTCTGTGGAAGGACTTTGTCCAGACGTTTGTAAAAGGGGCGCTCAACGGGTACTTTATCGGGTGCACAGCGGCGGTCGCATTGGCGGTTTTGGTGGAGCGCTTTGATTTTCTAAGACGCGGATTGCTTCCGGTTGGAAACTTTGTCGCGGCGCTGCCAATTATTGGAACAGCCCCAATTTTAGTCATGTGGTTTGGATTTGACTGGCACTCAAAAGCAGCTGTNGTTGTGGTGATGGTCTTTTTCCCAATGCTGGTCAACACAGTTGCCGGTTTAGGCGAAACCACCGCGATGCAGCGTGATTTGATGAAAACTTATGGGGCAGATCCCTGGCAAGCGTTTATTAAACTACGCTTACCGGCCGCAATGCCGTTTATTTTCAACGGATTGAAAATTTCCACAACACTTGCCCTGATTGGGGCCATCGTTGCCGAGTTCTTCGGCTCTCCAACTTTGGGCATGGGCTTTCGAATTTCTGCATCAATTGGCCAGCTCGCGCTGGATATGGTGTGGGCAGAAATTGTCGTTGCCGCTTTGGCAGGAAGCGCATTTTANGGCGCGGTGGCAATAATAGAGAAGGGGGTCACCTTTTGGCACCCCTCACAGCGAGGCTAAAAAAGAGCAAATGAAACGACCAACAAAACCTGGAGGTAAAAATGAAAAAATTATTGACGAGCGCGGTTGCGCTTATGGTGGCAACCGCCGCCCACGCAGCAGATGAAGTCAAGCTGCAATTGCAATGGGTCACACAGGCCCAATTTGCAGGCTACTATGTGGCTTTGGACAAGGGATATTACGACGCAGAAGATCTTGATGTGANAATCCTGCCGGGCGGCCCGGACATTGCGCCGCCGCAAGTTCTTGCAGGTGGCGGCGCTGATGCGATGCTGAACTGGATGCCTTCGGCACTGGCCGCGCGCGAAAGAGGTCTTCCTGTGGTNAATATTGCACAGCCCTTTAAAACATCTGGCCTGATGCTCACCTGCTGGAAAGATACCGGCATCACCAGCCCTGCTGACTTTAAAGGCAAAACCATTGGGGTTTGGTTCTTTGGCAATGAATATCCGTTCCTAAGCTGGATGAGCCAAGAAGGTATCTCNACCGATGGCGGAGCGGATGGTGTNACAGTTCTGCGCCAAGGCTTTAACGTTGATCCACTGTTGCAGCGGCAGGCTGATTGTATCTCGACTATGACTTATAACGAATATGGTCAGGTTCTGGATGCAGGCGTTTCAGAAGACGAATTGGTCACATTCAAATATGAAAACCAAGGCGTCGCAACGCTAGAAGATGGCATGTATGTTCTGGAGGACAATTTGAAGGACCCGGCCTTTGCTGATAAAATGGTGCGGTTCGTAAGAGCGTCGATGAAGGGCTGGAAATACGCAGAAGCCAACCCTGGCGAAGCTGCGGAAATTGTGCTTGATAATGACGAAACTGGTGCCCAGAGCAAAGCGCATCAGGTTCGTATGATGGGCGAAATTGCCAAACTAACTGCGGGCTCTAACGGTAGTCTAGACCCTGCCGATTATGAGCGTACAGTCGCAACGCTTATGGCTGGAGGTTCCGACCCTGTTATCACCAAAATGCCAGAAGGCGCATGGACCCACGCGATTACAGATGCGGCTTTGAAATAAACCACGCTGTTTAATCCGCCCACGAAAGAATGCAAAACCCGTGCAACAGTGCGGGTTTTGTCCTTTAAAAGACAGCGTTTTTAATCCGCGAGCTTGCGGTTGAAAAAGAAGCCCATAATGGGAAATAGGATAAGCACCGCAAACCCTATGCGAAGACTTGAGGCTTGCGCCAGCATTCCGAAAATTGGCGGGATTGCGATGAGTACGAATTGCTGCATTAAGGACATAGCAGCCACCCGGTCCGCCGCATTCGCCCCACCCCAGCGCGCTGCGGTTGAAAACGCAACCGGATAGCTCACGCTTATCCCGAGCCCGATAAAAACCAGACCGGCAAAAGCCAGTCCTGGGGATGGGGCAACAACTAGAAAAACGATGCCAACACATGTGGAAAGTAGTAAAATAGTCGTGACTTTGATGACACCCCACTGCGTAATCCAAATATCAGCCCGAAGTCGTGCAAAAGCAATCGCAAATATCATCACCGGCAACGCGAGCGACGCATAAGTGTCTGACGCCGCAAAAATTTCCCGAAAATATATTATGGCCCAACCTTTAATGAGCCATTCGAGAACCACGCCATAGCTTAAATACCCGAAAAGGATAAAGGTTGACCTGTCTGGGATCGCCCAGGTTTGCTTTTTGGAAGTGCCACCTCTGGGGGGCGCTGCGTCAAGTCTAACTTGGATTAAAACCAAGCAAACACCTGTCACAATGACAATTCCGACAAAATGCAAAAAAACGGAGATTTCAAGCGCAATAATGCCTGTTGCCAAACCTGTCGAAACAAGCAAAGCAACAGCCCAAATTCCATGACAGAAGTTCATGATCCGAACCCCGTCGCGGGCCTCAATACGATCGGCTTCGATATTGATCGCAATATTGGTGTAATTGCCGGCAATACCGGCAAAAAACAGGGCCGCACCCAATCCAATTCCCGAGGGCATCAAGACTGCGATTGCCTGCGCCACGGCGCAAAATAGAAAGAAAACATGAAAAGTGGCTTTAATTCCGAGCTTTCGAATGACACGGTCAGTAAACGGTGTGCTGACCAAAAACCCAAGTGTTGCCGCAATCAGGACTAGGGAAAATGCAAATTCGCCAAGTTCCAGATCGCGTTGCACTTCTGGCAGTCTTGATATCAGCGATCCGACTTGAATTGCGTGGAGCGCAAAGGCGAGTGAAATCATATTTTTGGGGGTGAAAATCACATCCCGCAAGCTCTTATCAGAGGTTTCTTTCACACCAAGTACCGTTGTTCTTTGAGGACGCGATACAGGCCTCGATGAACCACATCCCGTCCAGCCCGTCCATTATATTTGGCAGATGGTGGGCTGATGCTCCATTGACCAAAACATCTGCCACATCGCTGTATAGGGTTGCAAAGGCTTCTAGATAAGCTTCTGGATGTCCGGCAGGGATGCGTGTAGCCGCTGAGGCCGCTTCGCTGAGATCGCCGCTGCCGCGCGTTACTCTTTGACGTAAACCGCCAAGCG
>PBSX01000017.1 GCA_002726375.1 Marinovum sp. | reverse complement strand
TGCATGGGTTACATTGCATCGACCTCCACCCGAAATCCTCACCTTTTCTAATACGGCGGGCCCCCTTTCCAGGATTAGGACATCGCTCACCCCATGTTCGGCACAGGTAATCGCACCAAAAAATCCTGCAGCCCCTCCTCCAATGACGACCACCCTGCTCACCGGGAAGAGAATGAAAGGCACGAGTATCCGTTATCAAGATTGTTTTATTATTTGTCGTTCACTGAACTCCTGAAGCCTCGGGCAGCAGCTGTTCTACGCCTGTTAGTTTAGAATTTCCCACCAACGCTGCAGGCGCGGCCGACCCGGGTGATTTTCTTGCGTCAATTCCAGTGGGTTCATGTGGGCACCCCTGGCAAAAAAGAGGGGTTTAGAAGAGCGGCCTGGACCTTATGGCAGGGATTGCAATTTCGGATTAAGGACCGAGCATTCGGGATGGCGATCTGCTTCGACAACACCTATGCCCAGATGCCGGATCGGTTTTTCGAGCGGGTTCAGCCGGCAAGGGTTCCGAAAGCGCGTCTACTACGTCTTAATGGCGCCCTCGCAGGCGAGTTGGGCATCGATGCAGCCTGGCTCGGTTCACCCGCCGGCACTGCGGTATTGGCCGGAAACGTGTTACCAAAAGGTGCCGACCCAATTGCGCAGGCCTATGCCGGGCATCAATTCGGGGGATGGGTGCCACAACTCGGGGACGGACGGGCGATCCTGCTTGGCGAGGTCCTAGACTTGGAGGGGCGACGCCGGGATATCCAGCTTAAAGGCGCTGGACGGACACCATGGTCACGGGGGGGCGATGGAAAGTCGCCGCTTGGACCGGTCCTCCGGGAGTTTGTGGTTAGTGAGGCCATGGAAGCGCTGGGGGTGCCCACTACGAGGGCGCTTGCAGCTTTGGCGACGGGAGAGCAAGTCAATCGTGAGGATGAAAGGCCCGGAGGAATCTTAGTAAGGGTGGCAGCGAGTCACGTCCGGGTAGGGACCTTCCAGTATTTTTTTGCGCAGGATGATCCCGAGGCACTTCGTTTGCTGGGGGAATACGTTATCGCACGCCACTACCCGGAACTGATTGGGGTGGCCGAACCGTGGATGGCTTTGCTGGAGGCCGTGGTAAAGAGGCAGGCGGAACTTGTGGCGGGGTGGATGCAACTCGGTTTTATTCACGGGGTGATGAACACTGATAACATGACGGTCTCTGGAGAGACGATCGACTTTGGCCCCTGCGCCTTCCTCGATACCTTTTCGTTTGGGAAGGTCTTTAGTTCAATCGACCGTGGTGGGCGTTACGCGTGGGACCAGCAACCAGCGATTGCGCACTGGAATCTCGCACGCCTCGCAGAATGTCTTCTTCCGTTGGTCTCTGGTGGTGACGAGGAAAAAATAGAGATGGCAAATCGCGCCCTATCCCATTTCGAGGACCACTTCCAGGAGGCATACTACCGTGGCTTCGCCAACAAATTCGGGTTACGGCAGGTAGGAAATCAAACCGGTCTGTGGGTTCGGACCAGCCTTTCTCTCCTCGAGAAGGCTCAAGTTGATTTCACGCGTTTCTTTACGGCGTTGGGCCAAGCCGCGGGCGGCGATGAGACGCCGCTTCGAGCGGAGTTCAACAACCAAGAGGACCTGGACGAATGGCTCGCTGAATGGCGCACCTTGACTAATAATAATCCAGACTTGGCTCGGATGTCCCGAAGCAACCCTCGGCGCATCCCGCGAAACCATCGGATTGAGGAAGCTATCGCAGCCGCTGAAAGCGGGGATCTCGCTCCGTTCCACCGACTCGTCGATGGGCTGGCAAACCCCTTCGAGGAAGACCCAGACTTTGTCGAATTAGAACGATCACCCCAGCCAAGCGAGTGTGTTACCCGGACCTTTTGCGGAACATGATTACTTCTAGCCCATCTCGGGCGCCACAGCAGGTCTTCAGGGTGCCATCGGGGATCATGCTTCTTTTTGGCTTCCTCCTTACCAGCTGCGGTGAACCTTCTGATCTCCACATAGCAGCTGGCTCAGGAGATCTCAGATCGGTCCAAAAGCATTTGATGGCTGGTGCGGCTGTCAATGCGAAGGACCGACGTGGTTGGATTCCGTCGCACCAGGACAGTGCGCGGAAGAAGCGCTCGGGAGGATGGACCCCTTTGCATTTTGCGGCCTTTGGGGGCCACAAAGAAACGGTCCAATTCCTGATCAAGAGCAATGCCGATGTCGGTGCCAGAGATCAACATGGCACAACCTCTCTACATTACGTCGTTGTGGGAGGTTATACGACTACGGCTGAGCTCCTGATCGCCAAGGGTTCTGATGTGAACGCAACGGATACTGCCGGAATGACTCCGCTAGACTTTGCAATCACCTACAACAAATCGCAAAGCGCGACTATTAACCTCCTTCGCGAACATGGCGGAAAGAGGGGTAGCGAGTTGAGAGCGGAGGCCAATTAGGGGCGCTCGGTGATGCCGGGGTTGGCCTGCAGCGCAGCCCTCAAATCAGCGAAGCTCCCTCTATACAAGTCCTTTGGTACATTGCAGCAAACTCTGATGGGGTGTTGGAAACGAGGTCCATATTCGTTGTCAAATAAAGAAATGGAAGGATTTAGACAGGGATTAAAGGTCGTTAGGTTTCAGGTTGCCATGCATCACGCTTGAGTCGAAACCCTGTAAGAGGGCAGGGGCAGTGGTGGCTGTCAGNTGCAAGAACGCTGGATCGCTGGATCGCTGGACCTTTAAGCTAGGCTTGGGTATATTTCTTAGACATGGGCACTTTGGGACTATTTTTTGGATTGTTAGGATTTATAGCCTCGATTGTGCCCGCTGTTTGTTTGGCCTGGGGTGGTTACCTGATCTCCCGCAGCAAGACGGGCCGAGGCATTAGGGCGTTGGAGTTAGGATCCCTCTTGTGCGCTGTGGGATTATTAGGATGCGCGTTCGCGTTCGCGCTACTGGGGTCTATGGGGGATCCGGCCGCTGAGATTGCCCAAATATTATTTCTCCTTGCGGGCTTGGTGGGACTTGTGGGAATTCCGGTGTTCTTAGGTGGATTCGTAGGTTTCGGCCAGAGACACAGGGCTTTAGCCGAGCGGGTAGAGGAGTTGGAAGAGGTCGCCAAGGTCCTAAAGAGGCGATCCGGCGCGGAGCACACCAGGTAAAACCCAACAATGCCACCGGGTCCCGCGTCTCAGCGCATTGGCCCNGGGTTCCTTCGGGCATTAAAGAAAGACAATTGATCATCAGCAAAGCTTTGNATCTTGTTTAAAACAAAGGAGGAGAGGCTATTTTTTGGCCTCTGCAAACTTGCTTAACAGCAACCCATAACGAGTAAATGAAGCCCTCTACTGCACCAGGTTCTAACAGGTATCACGGCCTAGACTTTATGAGGGCGGCAATGATGCTCATGGGCATCCTATTGCACGCAGGGGTCATGTATATGGCGATGCCGTATGGGGAGGACAGCTCAGGCATTATCGCGGATGCGCGGGATCCTTACAGGGATATGGAGAGTTATTCCACCACCGCTCAACGCATCGTTATGTCGATTCATTTCTTTCGGATGCCCGCTTTCATGCTGCTCGCGGGCTTCTTTGGAGCCATGATGTTCCAGAAGCGGGGAGCAACATCGTTTCTCAAAAACCGGTTTAAGAGAATCGTTATTCCGATGGCTCTGTTCTGGGTTCTCATTTGGCCGATAGACCGTCTCGCCTGGGATTTCGGGGCAGGGATGATTTTGGACAAAGAGCCCACTCAGACCATCTGGCAAAACCTGGGCGAGGCCCTCTCCTTCAAGGTCCTTCCGTTTGCTGGAGACATTGCACCGCACACCATGCACTTATGGTTTATTTATCAATTGATTTACTTTTACGCGCTTACTTTTTTCCTACACAGAATCACCAAGGCGTTCTTGCCAGGAATCTTGAAACGCGCCACGGCGTCGATTGCCCTACTCGGGCAATCGAAGTTTCGATGGGTCTTTCTTCCTGCTGCAGCTTTGTGCACATGGTTAATATTGTCGGCAAACTCTACGTTCCATTTCGATGTGTCATTTAGTTGGAAGCCCGCTTGGTATATTCCTCTAGCCTACTACCAATTCTTCCTTTTTGGCTGGATCGGCTATCACCACCTGAGAGTTATTGACTTCGCAAAGCGAAATCTTAGGTGGCTTTGCCCTTTGGCCGCAGTGCTCCTCACGGCCCAGCTATACTGCGCGGAAACAGTTTGGGAGCTTGGCATCAATCACCCGGAGGGGGCGGCTCTATCGGAGGAGTTCGTAAGGATGAAAAACATTACGGTCTGGATCCAGGCCTTTAACGTATGGGTAATTACCCTGATGCTGATCGGGATCTGTGAAAGGCTCATCAAAAGAGCGAGCCCTACTCTGACGTTTCTGGTGGGCGCGTCTTATTGGCTATATCTCATTCATCGCCCCCTTTGTGTCGGTTTCGCCGCACTACTTCAACGTTGGGCCATGCCTGGCTTGGTGAAATATTCCCTAGTCTGTCTGGCAGTCACGGTGATATGTCTCGCGAGCTACCAACTATTGGTCAGGCGCTCGTTCGTAGGGGTCCTCCTTAATGGCAGGAAATATTAGCGAGCCTATCGAATTCCGCCAGAAAGGTCCTTGAGAGTATTGATGTGCCGCTTTTCGCGAGGCAGTATAAATTGACGGTTCAGGAAATCGCAGGCGGAGCAAAGCCGGCACGGTATGCCCGCCGGAGGATGTGTTCGTTTGCGCCTTCATGATTCTTGAATCGATGGTTCAGGCCATCCCATCGTAAATCCACTCCCGGAAAACGAGTAGCCTTAACCGCGAGAAGGGCAGGCTCGGTGATTCGTAGAGCCATTTCAAAGGGCGAGCGGTGGGTCTTTTTCTTTCCGAGACAGGCATCTACCCAGTCGTGCCAATGACTGGTAGGTTTGGATTCAGGGAGTGGCTCGTCAACCCTGCGGCCATTGCGGAAAATATCGATTTTACCGAGGTCTCCTAACAGCATGGATCCCTCCTCACAGACGATGAGTGTGCAGTTGAAGCCGCTCTTGAAATCTGGGAGACCCAGAGCAGGAAAGGAAGGCTTCAATTCATCGTCGCAATAGTTGAGGACGAACTTGTCGCGCCCAAAACGCCCACCACCTGGATAGGTAATCGTACTCCGATTATGACCAGAATGGGCCGCCGCCGGAGGGCGCGGGGTATGAGTTCGCACTGCTTCTGGCGAGGGAAGGTCGTAGGCGTAGTAAAGCACGTCTATGAGATGGCATCCCCAATCTCCCAACATNCCAGTGCCAGTATCCCACCAGCCCCGCCAGCGGCTTGGGGCGATCTCGCTGGAAAAGGGGAGGTTGGTCGTGAGCGGCCCGTGCCAGAGATCCCAATCGTAGTGATCGGGGATGGGTTGAGCCTTGGGTANAGGACTCCAAGGCCCCGGCATGTGGGAACCCCGCTCCATCATTCCCGTCCAGACATAAGCTTCGAGGGGGCGCCCGAGTTGATTGTCNCGCAGAACCNGGATCGCCTTGAGCCGCCCTTCATTGGTCGCCCTTTGGTTGCCCATTTGGGTCACGCAATCGGAGCGCTTCTTGAGTGCTTCTCCTACCAGACGCATTTCGTCGAGCTGCTGAACGAGAGGCTTTTGCCCGTAGACATGCTTATGATTCTGCAAGGCAGTAATTAGCATGGGAGCGTGGTGGTGGTCAGGTGTATCAATGACAACGGCATCAAATTTCTCTCCATATTTGTCGAAGGCTTCCCGGTAGTCTGAGACCTTGAAGGCCTCAGGGTAAGGCGTGGAATACTTGGCTAACCAATTAGCATCGACATCACAGAACCCCGCGAATTCAACCATGGGATGGCTGGCGAGCTCCTTGCGGTCCAGCTGACCGATGCCACCAGCACCAACCTGAAAAATGCGCAGTTTGCTGTTCTTATTGGCTCCGGAACCAAGAACAGGACGATTGCAGAACGAGGCGGCGAGTGCAGCGCTTGATTGGAGAAAGTAGCGACGGCTAGGCATGGGCTTGGAGATTATGACCGAGCTCGCATGGTTAAAAGCGTATAGGGGCGGTGGGTCTTAGTTTGCCGGCACAATTGAGGCAGAAGACGCCTTGTGTATTTCACCTAGGCTCCTTTTGATCTTGTCAGAGGGAGCCATCAGGGTCTCGATTACGAGAGCTATTGAAGCTCATGCGTGTTTGGGAGATACTTTCTTATTTCGACGATGGGATCCTAGTCACGCTGCTTCCGTTGCTAGTTGGAATTTTGGTAGGTTGTGCGGTCTGCCGAATATTCTGGAATGCTGGACTCAAATATCCGTCCACCTTGATCGGAGTTTTCTTTATCGGAATGACCTTATCTTTCGTTCCGGGCCACCTCGTCATGAGCGCTTTCTCCGACGAGAACGTGAATAATCGAAGGCTAAAGGAGGTTGGCGAGGCGCTTACCAGCTACTTCGCCACATACGGGACCTATCCCGCCGACCTTGAATCCCTCGTCCCCGAACATTTACTGCGGGAGAACGAAGAGGCTCTCATCATGAAGGGTGGCAAGGGTTTGATCTGGGGCTACGTTCCAGCATCTCGTTATAAGACGCGACGCCCTTCTCAAGTAATTCTCTACGGACCAGTGCTCACCAAAGGGCGGGGGATCGTTTTCCACAGAGACGGTTTGATCACTAGATATCCCACAGAGAAATTCCGAGCGCTTCTCTCCGATGCATTGGAGGATACCCAGCCCACACCCTAGCGGAGTTCGGTTGCCAGATTTTGAAATTATCCACAGGATGGAGAGCTTTNAAAGTGCCCCCGGNTTGATCGCCCGCATAGTGGGAAAACTCAANAATAAGGGATCCNCTGGCTCCCTGTAAAGCAGGCGTCATCTTGCATTAGGGGTGACACTGCTAACGCNCAATNTNGAGGGTGTTATTTTNACGNAAAAAGAGGAGGCNGCCAANGTGCTTGCAAACANTTCCTATTGGCCGAGGCANAGGAATTTTACAAACCCCCGCACCCGTCACCGCCGGGTAGGNGCACCTTCCCATGTGATCTCACNTTNTGAACAGTNCCAAGAAAGNATGCTCAAGCNTGCAGGTTGTCGAATTTGGCGACTGGCTAATAGCCTGTCATGGATCTCCGCTGNAGGGTCCTCCCCTNGTGCATGCTCTTAGNGGATTTCTGGTCGGTGGCAGGGGTGTTCACTGCATTTTGGGNGCTCCTCCCACTGGGATTCCAGCGTGGTTTACTCAATCCTCCGCGAGTNNTTAGAGCGNTTAATGCGTCGATGNCCTAGAAGAGGCTGCCCACCAAATGTAGNNCCGCCGGGTCCTANTTAGGCCTCTGGTGTCCAGGGGNTCTTCAGGCATTGGGGGCANCTGGCCTGATCAGACCCTTGGAGAGGAGCCCTTTGGAAGTCGCATGATTCGGTCGTTGCGACCCTNCAGAAGACTCCCTATACCCGCCTATGAAAAGGAATTTTAAGATGAAAACCCAATCCATCCTTCCTCTCCTGGCTACGAGTNTACTTTGCGTAGCGGTAGTTGCCCTTGCCGCCACCAAGCCTAAGGAGGAAACTGAGCAGGCAGAAGCGGCCAAGACGGGGCCTGTCCGAGTCCTCTTCCTCGGCCACGANAGCAAGCACCACAACAGCAATAAATTTTATCCAATGCTCGCCAAGGGGCTAGGGTCGGACGGGATTTACTTCGACTATGTAACGACGGTTGAGGAGGCCTTCGACGACGCAGAATATCTCGACCAGTTCGACGCGGTTCTGCTTTACGCCAATCACGGAACAATCACCCCAAAGCAGTGGAAGAATCTGAAGGGATACGTGGAGCGCGGTGGAGGCTTCGTCCCNGTCCATTGCGCAAGTTGGTGTTTCGGTAACGAGCCCGAATTCGATCAGCTGGTCGGNGGGAGGTTTGATAGCCACGGTGGCGGAACATTTACAGCCAAGGTGGTGAAAGCAGGGCACCCCGCGATGTCTGGCGTGAAAGAATTCGAGGGTTGGGATGAAACCTACAAGCATCGCAACCACAACGAGAAGGANAGAACCGTGTTAATGGTCCGGGAGGTGGCAGAGGCTGGTGACAATATCAAGGAGCCCGAGCCTTGGACATGGGTGCGAACACAAGGGAAGGGGCGTGTGTTCTACACTGCCTCAGGGCACGACGAACGGGNGTGGGAGCAGNCAGCATTTCATCAGCTGCTCAAAGCCGGCATTCTCTGGGCGGTGGGAGACAGCCGGAAGGATTCCTATGACAAGTTTATCGCGGGTCGGGCGCCGCTGGAATACGAGAAGCGTGGGGACATAGCAAACTACGAGAATCGTCCCGAACCACTACCCTATCAGTTTCCTCTGCCGGCAAAGGAGAGTATGAAATACACTCAGGCGCCGGTCGGCTTCAGGCTGGAGCTCTTTGCCAGCGAGCCGGATATCATTAACCCGATTGGTCTGGCTTGGGACGAGCGGGGACGTCTTTGGGTCGCCGAGACCGTTGACTATCCTAACGAGATGACTCCGGACCGGGTTGGAAACGACAAGATCAAGATACTTGAGGATACTGACGGGGATGGGAGATGCGACAAGGTAACTGTCTTTGCTGACGGCCTGAATATTCCCACCTCGCTGACCTTCTCGCGTGGGGGAGTNATNGTGGCGCACGTTCCAGACTTTCTCTTCCTGAAGGATACGGACGGCGACGATAAAGCTGACGTGCGAGAGGTCCTTAATACCGGATGGGGCACGGGGGANACGCACGCCGGGCCATCCAATTTNCGCTACGGCTTTGACAACTGGATCTGGGGTGCTGTTGGCTATTCCTCCTACAGCGGCACGGTGGGAGGTGAGCAGAAGAGGTTCGGGTCCGGNGTCTTCCGNATGAAGCCGGACGGATCAGCACTCGAGTTCATGCACCAGTTCAACAACAACACCTGGGGGCTTGGATTCAATTCGTCCGGTGATGTGTTCGGCTCAACGGCCAACAATAACCCCAGTTTCTTCTGTGGCATCCCGGCCACCGCCTACAGTAACGGAAAGAAGGGGATGACCGCGAAAATGATTGCGACTGATCGCTCGTTCCATCCCATCACACCGAATATCCGCCAGGTGGATGCATTTAATAACTATACCGCCGGCGCTGGTCATGCGCTGGCAACCTCCGCGGCATTCCCGGAATCCTACCGGGAAAAAATGGCATTTATCGGAGGGCCAACCGGGCACCTTCTCGGTATGTATGAGATCTCTCCGACAGGTGCGGGCTACAAGGCCAAGAACGCTTTNGCCTTCCTTGCATCAGCAGATGAATGGTTCTCGCCNGTAGCGGCGGAAGTTGGTCCGGATGGACATCTGTGGGTCGCGGACTGGTACAACTTTATCATTCAGCACAACCCGACACCCAGCCAAGGCCGGGGCGGATACGACGCCAAACGTGGTAAGGGGAATGCCCACGTCAACCCGAACCGGGACCGTGGGCACGGACGGATTTATCGGGTTGTATGGGAGGATGCCCCCGCGTCGAAAGTGAAAACACTGGGGGGAGCGACTCATGAACAACTTGTCGCGGCGTTGGAGAGCGACAACCTTTTTTGGAGGCATACCGCGCAACGGCTTCTGGTCGACGGAGGGATGAATGCTGCGATTCCGGGATTGAAAAGGAAAGTCACAGCGGGCGGACTGGGTGCCATTCAGGCTCTTTGGAGTTTGAGAGGACTCGACGCTCTTGATCCGGAGACGCTACAGGCGGCCTTGATGGCTAGGGATCCGGCCCTTCGGAGGAACGCCATCAGCGCGCTCGGAAATGACGCTGAGGCTCTTCAGGCCTTTTTCGACACTGCAGTTGTGCAGGATGAAGAGTTGNTAGTGCGACTCGCTGCNTTCAACAAAATGATACAGTTTGATGATCGGGAGACNATCACACGTGCAGCTAAGGAGCTGATTAAAGACTTTTCCAATGCAAGCGAACCTTGGCTCTCACAAAGCTTGCGTAATGCAGGCGCAGGCCCGGTAGAAAGAGGGCCCTCAAAGCTGGGCAAAGAACTCCTCGCCAATGGTTCGTTCGAAAAAGTGAGTGGCGAATTTGCGGACGGATGGAGAGGCAGGTCGTTTCGCGGGAATGCAAAACACAAGCTGGCCAAGGTGGCGAGAACGGGTGACCACTCCGTTGAGATTTCCGCAGAGAAGGCCGCCGAGTGGGGCATCACTATGGATGTCCCAGTCGATATGAATTCGGAATATGAGCTTAGCGCATGGGTGAAGACTGAGGAGGTCGGAGGAGGCGGTCGTGGCGCGTTGCTTTATGTCAGCGCTCATCCCGATGCGCCGGGAAGCAGTGGGGCAAAAGGCACGCAAGATTGGACGCAAATCAAATTNCGGTTTAATTCNGGATCTCAAAAGGTGGCCAGTATTAACTGCCTNCTGGGCGGCTGGGGAGTAGCTAGTGGGAAGGCGTGGTGGGATGATGTCAGTCTGCGCAAGGTTGAGTATGAGACAATTACCGGTGGTAAGTCTGAGGTCACTGAAGGTGATGTGGAGCGCGGCAAACAGATCTTCAACACCCACGCGATCGCTAACTGCGCCCGGTGTCATGCGGTGAAGGGGGAAGGGGGGCCGATCGGGCCGGCCCTTGATGGTATTGCGAGTCGAAAACAAGAGGACTACATTTTGGAGAGCTTGGTGGATCCCGGCGCGGCCATAGCCGAGGGGTTCCAAGGGCAGGTCTCACCGATGCCGCCTATGGGTGTTCTTCTAAAAAAGCAGGAGTTAGCCGACGTGATGGCTTACCTNATGACCCTCAAGTAGGCTTCCTNGCATCAAGAGTCGGNAGGAATGGACGGATAAGGGTTACATCCTTACCNCTTTTTAGCTAAAAGCAGCGCATGGCATGATCGCTCGATGGCTTCTTTTACTCTCGTCTTGCACAGCTTTAAGCACTCAGCTCCTGGGAGCTGAATTGGGCCGACCCGTGTTGCCGAACGTCATTCTGATGATGGCTGACGACATGGGAATAGGGGATACCAGTGCCTACCTTGGGGTTCGGATGGGCCCGAACGCCGAACCGGTCGAACTTACCCAAGATACGCCTCAGCTTAAGGCCTTCGCTCAAGAGGCTGTAATATTCAATAATGCCTACGCGCCCGCCTCGATGTGCTCGTCAACACGCTATTCCTTATTAACTGGCAGGTTTGCACATCGCTCTTATCTCAAGCAGCAGGCTTGGCTGCCGCATGGACCTAATGCGCCCATGATCCAGCGCGCGCTTAAGACCCTGCCTGAAATGCTGCAGGGTCGCGGATACAGGACAGCAGCTATTGGCAAATACCATGTCGGGATGGAATTCGATGACGGCAGCGGCAAGCCGGCGAAGAATTTCTACTACGAGGATGTCGAATTCACCAGGCCGGTGCTTGATGGACCAACACACCACGGTTTCGATGAGTTCTTTGGCGTCCCTGGAAACACTGAGGACTCACTGGATACTGAACCGCG
>PBSX01000016.1 GCA_002726375.1 Marinovum sp. | reverse complement strand
GATAGATCGAGGTTGGGGCCGCATAGTAAACATCACCTCACAGTCGGTAAAATCGCCAATAGCTGTTTTAGGCCTTTCCAATACGGCAAGGGCTGGTTTGACAGGATATGTAGCTGGAACTGCGCGTCAGGTTGCCGGAAATGGCGTGACGATCAATAACCTATTACCGGGCATTCACGCCACTGACCGGATTACCGCATTAAATAAAGCTGTGGCAGACGCAAAAAACATCACCATTGAAGAGGCCGCTGCTGAGCGCGCCGCATCCATCCCTGTCGGAATATATGGAGAGGCTAGCGATTTTGGGGCTGCCTGTGCATTTTTATGTTCACAGCAAGCCTGCTTNATCATTGGGCAGAATATTTCGCTTGATGGCGGTGCGTTTAANTCAACCATATAGCCAGATTTNGGCGTCATTCTGTATCTGCAAAGGAGAGATTTGGCGNTATAAACATAACCGGCTAGGGGCTTTTGAAGTCTGGTTTTCGATGGTTGCGCCTTTGACAATGGGCTGATACCTGACTGGTATTGTCGATTATAGCTATACGCGAGCATGACAAAGGAGCTGTAACTGTTGGAATCTGATCCTGTTGCACGGCTTGAGATTAAAAACCTCTGTCGCCATTTCGGGCCACAGACGGTTGTTGATGACGTTTCTTTGCGTATTGTTCCTGGACAGGTAACCTGTTTGCTTGGGCCTTCCGGNTGCGGAAAATCNACCACCCTTCGGATGATTGCGGGTGTTGACCNGCAAGATGCTGGTGAAATTTATATAGATGGAAAATTGATNAGTGGGAGCAATATTGATTTGCCTCCTGAGCAGCGCTCTGTTGGGCTAATGTTCCAAGATTTTGCCCTTTTTCCGCACTTAAGCGTGGCAGATAATGTTGGCTTTGCTCTCACTGGTTCGCGTCTNGAAAAGCGCGTGGCGGTGGAAGAATTGCTTGTTCGGGTGGGATTGAGCCGCTTCATCGACCAATACCCTCATGCGCTNTCNGGNGGCGAACAGCAGCGGGTTGCACTGGCGCGCGCGATGGCGCCAAAGCCAAGAATAATGTTAATGGATGAGCCATTCTCGGGGCTCGATAACCGGCTACGCGATGGTATCCGAGATGAAACCTTGGCGATTTTAAAAGCTGATCAAACNGCAGTTTTACTGGTGACTCATGAGCCCGAGGAAGCCATGCGGATGGCGGATGAAATTGCATTAATGCGCGATGGACGCATTGTTCAAAGTGGCGCGCCCTACAACATCTATAACGCCCCATCCGACCAAGCCGCTCTTGCCTTTTTTTCCGATGCCAACATTATTAAAAGTCAGGTCAGCGGCGCTTTGGCCAATACCCCTTTTGGGCAGTTCTTGGCCCCCGGGTTGGGGGATGGAACTTGGGTGGATATTGTCTTTCGGCCGCAGCATGTTCGGATTGATTTTGACCGCAAAGGCAAAGGCCCTAATCCAACACCTTCCCAAGGGGTTGCTGCACTCGGGATTGTTGAAAGAGCTCGGTTTCTAGGCAATGAAAGCTTGGTAGAGTTTCGTATGGAATTTGACGGCTCGTTGATAAAAGCAACGGTTCCCAATGTATTTCTGCCCAAACCGGGGCAACCGCTTTGGCTGACAATTCCGCGCGATAGATGTTTTGTTTTCCCCTCTTANAAGACATTGCGCAGTTTTGAAAAATTCGCCTGCTTTTGTGATCAATAAATCTTAAAAGTACTGGGCTATCAGTAAGTTTGTTTAATTTAAAAACTTCAAAAGGCTCTAACCTTTCAAGCATTCGCCCCGAAAACTGGTAAAATTTGATGGTGAAATCGATTTGATGCTTTAATCATGGGCCTGAAAGCCATACATAGATTATATAAACACAAAAATTGAGCGAAAGCTTTTAGTGTCAGGAGAAGAGAATGCTAAATAACATAGGCCTTCCGGGTCTTTTATTGATCGCCGTTGTGGTATTGGTTTTGTTCGGTCGCGGCAAAATCAGTTCTTTGATGGGCGAGGTTGGCAAGGGCATCACGGCATTTAAGAAAGGCGTCGATGACAGCTCTAAAGAACTTGAAAATGAAATGGCGGCAGAGCCAAAGGACGTCACACCGGAAACCGACAAAGACAAGGTCTGATAGATGTTTGACCTTGGCTTGACCGAGCTACTTCTGATCGGGATAGTGGCCCTTATTGTGGTTGGTCCGAAAGAATTGCCGATGCTATTTCGAAAAGTGGGGCAATTCGTTGGCAAAGCACGCGGCATGGCAAGAGAGTTCACGCGTGCTATGAATGATGCCGCAGACGGCACAGGTGTAAAAGATCTAAGCAAGACACTTAAAGCGGCCAGTCAACCGGNTCAAACCGGACTGGACAGCGTGCGAAAAGCCGCCAGCGATCTGACAAAGTACGACCCGGAAAGTGAAACCGGAAAATTAGCAGCNGACCGTCAGAAAAAAGTTGAAGGCGCTAAAAAAACCGCTGCTAAAAAACAAGAAGAACGCCAAGAAGCGGCAAAGGCAAAAGAGCAAAAATCCACAGAGAAAAAGCCAAAAGCAGTGGCAAAGAAAACAGCAGCCAAAAAACCTGCTGCAAAAAAAGCTGCGGCCAAACCAGCAACGGGTAAAGCGGCTGCTCAAAAATCTAACACAAAATCTGCCAGTAAGAAATCGGCTTCAAAACCCACGTCCAAGGATAAGGCATGAGTGAAGATAACGATATTGAGGATAGCTCAGCCCCTTTGATTGAGCATCTGGCGGAATTACGACAACGGTTGATCAACTCTGTTCTAGCCTTCATTGTTGGCATGATCATTTGTTTCACCGTGTGGAACCCGATTTTTGATTTTCTGACCCAACCGCTTTGTTCCGCGATGGCTGTCCGCGGGCATGAAGATTGCGGATTAATCCTGATCAAGCTGCAAGAAGGGTTTTTTGTNGCCATTTCAATTTCNCTTATGGGGGGGCTGATGCTGTCCTTTCCTGTGATCAGCTATCAGATGTGGCGCTTTATTGCCCCCGGGCTTTATAGATCTGAAAAAGGGGCGTTTTTGCCATTTTTGCTAGCGTCGCCTTTTATGTTTTTCCTTGGAGCCACCTTTGCGTTTTACGTGGTCACCCCGTTGGCATTTGATTTTTTCTTAGGATTTCAACAGACTGGAAGTATCCTGAGCGAAGAGATGTCCGAAAATGCCACCGCGGGCATCGCATTTCAGGGCTCGGCGCAGGAATATCTAAGCCTTACAATTAAATTCATTGTTGCCTTTGGCATGTGTTTCCAATTGCCGGTCCTGCTGACCCTTATGGGCAAAGCCGGTTTGGTCAGCGCGGAAGGCCTGGGCAATGTTCGTAAATATGCAGTTGTGGCGATACTGGTTCTTGCTGCTATGGTGACACCTCCGGATGTTATCACACAAGTTATTCTTTTTGTGGTGGTTTATGGCCTTTATGAAGTTTCCATCTTTCTAGTGTCCCGGGTGGAAAAAAAGCGTGAAGCAAAATTGCGCGCCGAAGGGTATTACGATGACGAGGATGACGAGGCCGCAGCAGATGAGGCCGATTTAGACAGCCAAATAGATGAAAAAAATGGCTGATCCGATGGAGCGGATTGCCGACGCACTTGAGCGTATCGCCCCTGCGCCGCTGCAAGCGCCGGATTTTGAAGCCTCCGCGGCCTACGTATGGCATGTTGCGCCCGACGCGCTGCATCCCGTTTCTGACGTCTCGCGCGTGGACTTATCGCTCTTGGTTGGCATTGAGCGCGCGCGCGATACGCTGCTGCAAAACACGTTCCAATTCGCCCAAGGATTTGCCGCCAATAATGCACTGCTCTGGGGCGCACGGGGCATGGGTAAATCGTCATTGGTCAAAGCAGTTCATGCTGCTGTTCTAAATAAGGGGCTGGCGTTAAAAATAGTTGAGCTGCAGCGCGAAGACCTACCCAGTGTTGGCCGCTTGCTGAATATCCTGCGCCCGTCACCACACCGGTTTTTGTTATTTTGTGATGATCTTAGTTTTAGCCACGATGACCAGCATTACAAATCCTTAAAAGCAGTGCTGGATGGTGGTATCGAAGGGCGTCCGGAAAATGTTTTATTTTATGCGACGTCAAATCGCCGTCACCTGATGCCGCGCGATATGATTGAAAATGAACGCTCCAGTGCCATCAACCCCTCTGAAGCGGTCGAGGAAAAGGTTTCTCTGTCGGATCGGTTTGGATTGTGGCTTGGGTTTCATCCCTGTTCGCAAGATGAATATCTAGAGATGATAAACGGCTATTGTGCGGCTTACGGGCTAGCCCCAGAGCCAGAGCAAATGCGGGCGGAAGCGATAGAATGGCAAGCAACCCGAGGTGCGCGCTCAGGCCGGGTAGCATGGCAGTTTTTCATTGATCTTGCCGGACGCTCGGGCGTGCAGGTGAATTAAACCAGCTTACAACAAAACGGGTGTCGGTATTACGGCGGTATCGCGCCTGTAATGCAGTGGTGCAATTTGGGCAGTCTCTAATTCAAATAATCCATCGGATCGACACTTTCAAAGCCTTTGCGCACTTCGAAATGTAGATAACTGGGATTGCCTTTGCGAATTTTGCCAATGCCTTGACCCCGCGCAACCCCTTGGCCTTTTTCGACCGATATATCGCCAATATTGGCGTAAACCGTCAGCAGATTATCCGCATGTTTCAGCACTAAAATAGGCACCTGATCGGCGTCCGCTGTAATGGCAGCAACAGTGCCATTTTCTGCGGCTACAACGGTGCTGCCAACCGGGGCGCTTAAATCAATGCCATCGGTTTTACCCTTTACATATTCGCGAATAATTTTGCCTTTGACAGGATAGGCAAGGCGGCCGCCACTTGCGGTCTGCGTCGGCTCGGTTTGGGTTGTTTCTGGGGGTTCTACCTCTGTTTCCGGCATTGGCTCTGCAGCGCTGGGCGGCGAAGGAGTTGCGCTAACAGCTCCGGGTTCTGATACCGGATCCGGCCGCGCACCGACATTGTTCAAAGTGGCTGGAACCAAAAGATATTGGCCTTCACGGATGGTGAAATTGCTGTCCAGCGCATTCCAATCTGCAAGGGATCGCACCGATACATTATAGAGCCGTGAAATGGTAAAAGCGGTTTCGCCGCGGCGCACTTTATGCCGGATTGGTTCCGCCAGCGGTTTGGCACGTGGCTTAGTCACAGGCTTTATGCCTTGATCTGCTTGATTAAGGGCGCTTTGGGCAAGCTCTGCAACATCGATTTCACTTCCATCAGCGCTTGTGGATGGTTCACTGCTGGCCACGGGTGTGGGCAACGCAATCACTTCACCTGCGCGCAGGCGGTCGCCAGTTCTAAAGCCGTTAAACCGGGCGAGTACCTTGGGATCAAATCCGATCCGCTCTGCCAAGCTTGTCATGGTATCACCAAAGCGGGCAATGGCCACCTGATAGTTTGGATAGGTTATTATCCCTCTGTTATCCGGTTTTGGCCTCTTGGCTGCAATTTCTTGCGCCGCAGAAGAGGTGTTATATTCGTTATTTCGAAGATCAAGATCAAGTTGCGATGGATCGCAGGCCGCCAGAAAACAGCCCGAGGTTAGAATAAGACCTGTGCGCCTAAAATAACCAACGGACATATTCACACTCCTTTAGTAAGCATACAGTTTTATATCGCTTTTGCCCCAATCGCGCGAGCATTTTTACAAAACTTAACTATCTTTACCTAAACCTTCAACAAGCGGTACAAAACGCACCGCTCTTAAATCATCATAATGATATCCATCTTCGGTGCGGGTCACACGAATAAGGTTTTGAACAGTATCTGATTGACCCACGGGAACCACCATTATCCCGCCCTCTTTTAATTGTGCCAGTAGCGGGCTTGGCGGATCTTCTGCTGCGGCAGTTACTATGATCCGGTCAAAGGGCGCTTGGTCTGGCAAGCCGCGGCTGCCATCGGATAAAATTGGAATAATATTGCTATAGTCCAATGACTCAAAGAGGGATTTCGCTTCACTAACAAGTGTTTTATGCCGCTCGACAGTATAGACGCGCCGCGCCAGGTGACTAAGGACGGCGGCCTGATACCCAGACCCTGTGCCCACTTCAAGAACTTTATGGCGAGGACTTAAATCAAGCGCTTGAGTCATCAAGCCAACCACAGAGGGTTGCGATATGGTTTGACCGCAGGCGATGGGTAGGGGCATATCTTCGTAGGCTCGCTCGGCAAAAAGTCCGCGTACAAAAAGCCCACGGTCGATTTTTTCCATGGCGGACAATACGCGGGTATCGGTCACACCTTTTGAACGCAGCGCAAACAGAAACTGCATTTTTCGTTCAGCTTCTGAACTCATTCGATGATCCTTAAGGCATCAAGCGCACTATAGTCAGTCAAATCTGCACGCATCGGTGTCACGGTGATATAGCCTTCTAAATTTTCGGCCGCGTCGGTGCCCGGGGCTGTGGGCACCTGCTGATCGCCGATCTGTGCAAATAGAAATTGACGTTTTGAAGCTGAAGTATAGGAGGATACGCTAAATTTACTGTTCTGGCGTCGGCCTTGCGGGGTCACTTTGACCCCTCGCACATCCAAAGCGGGAAGTGGTGGGAAATTCACATTGTAAAAAAGAGGATAATCTTCACCAGAAGGAACCGTTTGCTGACAAAGCTTTACGATCAGGTCTGCCCCATGCGCGGCGCTGGCCTCAAAGGGATTTTCCAAATCGCGATTTTTGGGGCCAAGGTATTGCGACAAGGCAACCGAGCGCACGCCTTGTAGCGCGCCTTCTAGCGCCGCCCCAAGAGTGCCGGAATAAAGCGCATTCTCAGCTGAGTTATTACCGCGATTAACCCCTGATAGAACCAAATCAGGCGGTGCGCTTTTAAGGACATGATGGATCCCTGCCAAAACGCAATCGGCTGGATAGCCTTCGACCGAAAAACACCTTTCACTATGCTGAACGATCATGGCTGGATTGGTATAACTGATGCAATGCGCTGTACCGGATTGCTCGTGGGCCGGCGCAACCGTCCAAACCTCACCATCTGAACCGGCAACTTCCTGAGCAATTGCTTGCAAAACAGCCAGCCCGGGGGCGTTTATCCCATCGTCATTGGTAACCAAAATGCGCATTGTATCGCCCAGTATTGCCGTATTTTCGACCCCTGCATAGTTCAGACAAAGGCTTTGGGCAAGAGATCAGAGCCCTCATAGGTCTGGTTAAAGGCCAAGTTCGGCCATCAGTCGCTGCGCTTCGGCTTCGGGGTGGGTAAGTTGATCGCGATCTTCGCCTGGAAAGAACCGCGCCCGTGTGGCCGTTGGCATTGGTTCAGGTTCCAAAATATGCACGTTGGGGCCGGTCTTTTGGCTTTCAGCAGCCCAGCTTTTCGCCAAAGAAATCTGGGCTGTTTTACTGGCCCCATAGGCACCAAAGAATTTCGCACCAGCCCGCGGATCATCGAAAAAGACAGCTTTGCCCGCCGCCCCCAGAAGTGGGGCTATATAGGGGATCAAAACGCCGGTGGCCGTGACATTCACAGCAACTGATTTTCCCCAGTCTTTGCTATCCAAGGTGCTGGTTGGCGCCAGTGGTGCAGCGTGAATGGCCGTATGAGCCCAAAGGTCAATCTGACCCCAGCGATCATAAATAGACCGGCACAACTGTGCCATTGCATCTGGGTTGGTAATATCCATCGGGGCAAGCGTCGCTTGTCCGCCGCTGGCTTGAATACGGTCATCCAGCTCTTCCAAAGACCCTGTGGTGCGTGCGACCAAAACCAAATGATGGCTTTTGCCAAGATGCAACGCTAGGGCTGCGCCCAGCCCACGTGAGGCCCCTGTGATTAGTGCTATTTTCTTTCTCATACAGCCTGATGATCAATTTACGCGGGTCCGTCAAGACGTGGTCGTCAAACATGGGAAATTTGCCGCTTTCAATTGGGGCATAGATCCCGCGTTTTTTTATTCTGCAGCNTTAAGCTCNAANCCTTNGGTNATCATATCCGANGGCGCTACAGGATATTCGCCTGAAAAACAGGCGTCACAGTATTGAGGGCATTTTGCTGAACGGCCTTTGGTTTCGCCCACTGCGCGATAAAGACCATCCAAGGAAATAAATTTCAAACTATCGACGGCAAGATGGCTGCGCATTTCCTCTTCGGTCATGGTGGCAGCCAGCAGTTTTTCCCGCTGTGGGGTGTCCACGCCATAAAAACAGGGCCAAGCAGTGGGGGGGCTTGCAATTCGGAAATGAACTTCTGCCGCACCGGCATCCAAAATCATTTCCTTGATCTTGCGCGATGTGGTGCCGCGCACAACGGAATCATCGACTAAAATAACCCGCTTGCCCTTTATGAGCGCACGGTTGACATTTAGCTTGAGCCGCACGCCCATATTGCGAATTTGCTCAGTGGGTTCAATAAAGGTGCGCCCCATGTATTGGTTGCGAATAATGCCCATCGCATAGGGAATGTTCGCTTGCTGCGAATACCCGATTGCTGCAGGGGTTCCGCTGTCGGGAACCGGGCAGACCAAATCGGCGTCAACCGGGCTTTCTTTGGCCAATTCAACACCAATCTGCCGGCGAGTTTCATACACTGACTTGCCACCGATAATGCTATCAGGGCGTGAGAAATAAACATGCTCAAAAATGCAAAAGCGTGAATTGCGCGGACGAAATGGAAAATGGCTTTCGATCCCTTTTGAAGTGATGACAACCATCTCACCCGGTTCTATTTCGCGCACGAAATCAGCGCCGATAATATCCAAAGCGCAGGTTTCAGAACTAAGCGCCCAGCCCTCGCCAACGCGGCCAAGCACCAGCGGGCGAACACCTAAAGGGTCGCGAACGCCAATTAATTTCGTGCGGGTCATGGCAACAATGGAAAAGGCGCCCTCTACCCGGCGCAGTGCATCTTCCATTCTTTCAGGGATATTACGCTGCAGTGAACGGGCCATTAAATGAATGATGCATTCGCTGTCTGAAGAGCTTTGAAAAATTGAACCGCGTTCGATCAATTCGCGCCTTAGCGCATTGGCGTTGGTAATATTACCATTATGCGCAATTGCGGCGCCGCCCATGGCAAACTCACCGAAAAAGGGCTGTACGTCACGGATCACTGAGCCTTTGGTGCCCGCTGTAGAGTAGCGCACATGGCCGATGGATAATGGCCCCGGTAAAGTTTGCATCAGGCTTTGTGATGTAAAATTATCCCGCACATATCCAAATCGCCGGACTGAATTAAAACCGGCCTCTGGATCATGGGCAACAATGCCGCCAGCCTCTTGCCCGCGGTGTTGAAGCGCATGTAGCCCCAGAGCAACAAAATTTGCTGCCTCAGCTGTTCCGATTACTCCGAAAACACCACATTCTTCACGTAGTTTATCATCATCAAAAGGGTGGGCCGGGGGCATCTGTTGGCGCGACACGTCAGGCAACTCCGAATCTAGCACAGCTTGTGATCACCGTCTTAGTCTGTTTGCCACCAAGTGTCACGAACCTATCCATATTCTTATCGTTGATTTTGGTGTAAAAAGGTCTCTGTGCACAAATGCGCGCCTATGCTTCGCATACTGCCACTAATTGCTCATATTGGGTTGTGATCCAGCCAAGCGCGCGTTCGGGTCTTCGGTCTTCTATGTTTTGCGCGATATCGCTAAAAATNCGCGCCGATTGACTTTGGTCAACCACTGCAAANGTTTCGGTGCTTAGAACTGATTGATAGGCAAAAAANGCAATTGCNACCAAAGCCAGACCGCGNAATATTCCAAACAGTAATCCAAAACCGCGATCCAAACGGCTGGCGGCGGTTTTGTCGATNAAGGCAGATAGGAGTGGTGTGAAAAAGGATAATATGACCAAAGCGACCGCAAACACCGTAGCAAATGACGCTATGATTGCCAACTCGCAACTGTCCGCAAGGATCGGACCAACCATCGGAATTTCTTTGACCAAAGGCATTAATTGTGGTGCAAAAATAAATGCCAAAACTGCTGCTGCCACCCACCCAGCGATGGCCATTATTTCACGCACCAATCCGCGTGAGTAAGCCAGCAGCGCTGAGATCAGCACCAACAAAACCACAAGGCCGTCAATTAAGTTAAGATTTTCCATCAATCATGCATCCCTTACATGCAGCCGCTTTTCCGCACAAAATTGCTCCTCTACAAAGGACACCAAATCCGCAATTTGGGTCACTTGTATGTCTGTGACAGCCGATTGTTTTGTGTTGGTCGGCGCTAGTGCCTTTGTGAAACCAAGTTTTTGCGCCTCTTTCAACCTATTTTCTGCGTGCGGCACCGGTCTAAGGGCTCCTGAGAGACTTATTTCCCCATAAACAACTGTATCGGCCGGTAAACTTATGTCTTCGCGTGCAGAAAGAAGTGCTGATGCCACTGCTAGGTCGGCAGCCGGTTCGCTAATTTTCAAACCCCCGGCAACATTTAGATAAACATCAAGCCCGCTGAAAGGAATGCCGCATCGGGCTTCAAGAACTGCAAGTATCATCGCAAGTCGCGCACTGTCCCAGCCAACAACCGATCGTCTTGGTTGGCTGTGTGGAGTCGGGGCGACCAAGGCCTGAAATTCCACCAAAACCGGCCGTGTTCCTTCGACCCCGGCAAAGACCACTGATCCGGGTGTTGGTGTGCCGCGGTCGGCCAAAAACAAAGCAGAGGGGTTGCTCACCTCGGACAAGCCCTGACCAGTCATTTCAAACACACCAATTTCATCAGCTGTGCCAAAGCGGTTTTTCACAGCGCGCAAGATACGGAACTGATGCCCGCGTTCGCCTTCAAAATAAAGCACTGTGTCAACCATGTGTTCGACCACGCGCGGGCCGGCAATCTGGCCGTCTTTGGTGACATGGCCAACCAAAATCACCGACAGGCCGCGGCGCTTGGCAAACCGCGTCAGCTCATGCGCGGTGGTGCGTACCTGACTAACGCTGCCCGGAGCGCTTTCGACAGTATCGGCCCACATGGTTTGGATCGAGTCAATTATGACCAGCTGAGGTTTTTCTTCCTCGAGCGTGGTCAGAATATTGCGTAAGTTGGTTTCAGAGCCCAATTGCACGGATGTATCGCTCAGCCCAAGGCGCGCAGCGCGCATGCGCACTTGTTCGCTGGCTTCTTCGCCAGAAATATAAATGGTTTTTAGGCCAGCTTGAGCAAATCGTGCAGCGGCCTGCAGCAGCAGTGTTGATTTACCAATTCCCGGATCACCGCCAACCAAAAGCGCTGAGGCCGGGACGAGCCCCCCACCCAAAGCCCGATCAAGTTCGACAATCCCGCTTTTGGTGCGTTCAGGCGGCGCCTCGGTGCTTTTCAACCCACTGAGCTTCACAGCCGCCCCNCGCTTGGTGCCCATTGATGCTTTCGCAGGTCCCGAAGAAAGGCCNGCGTCTTCTGAAATTGTATTCCATTCGCCGCATACTTCGCACCGGCCCGACCATTTGCTGGTGACCGCTCCGCAGCTGGCGCAGGAAAANGACTTTGTTTTAGCCATGCTGNGCTTGTGCCAAGTCTTTTACCNTATGGCAAGGTTGATTGGCGAAATTNTCTTTGGCTCAGCGCCTGCACTGCCNCAGACGCCAGAATGCATAAGCTAAAAAAGTATANCCCCCAAGCGGTTTCAACATGGCCCAAACCAACGTCTTTGAAGATCACAATATAAAGCGCGATTAAAAATACATCCGCCATGGCCAGTTTTCCCAGCAGTGCCAAAAGTGAAAACCCGCTTGGCGGCACAACGCCAAAATGCATCAGTGCAAGCAGGCCGGTCTTAAGCATTGGGGCGATCAAAGCAAAAAACATCACCAGGCAGGCCAATATGATATCTGTTTGCCACAGGCTCTGCACCCCGGTGATTATACTGATCTGTGACAGGCCAAACAAAGGCAAAAGTCCGGCGTGCATCAGCGGTGCAAACCAAGACAGCGGGAATAGAACCAACAAACCAAGATTGAGATAGCGCAGCATGGGCGGATAGGCCTTTAGTAGTCTATTCGTTTTACATAATCATTGCCCAAAGTGCGATCAATATGATCAGCAAAACNGCATGCAGCCCATCCACCCAGCGATATCTCCGATGCAGACGGATCGCTGATAGTGCCAGAGGTAATGAGGCAGCCAGCATCATGCCGGCCCCATCCGCAAAGCGGCTCCACCAAAGAGAAAACTGGCGAAGCGGTCCGCTGTAAATTTCAAAAAAGCCGAGCCCAAAGAGGGCAAAAAGACCCATTGCAGTGAGCAATAGCGATGCCAAAGCCAGCTGCGCTTCGCTTCTGGAGTCAATGAGACAGCGAAATGCCGACAGTAAAAGTAATGTTTGAAGATAGATGTATTTTTTGAATGCTATAAACGCCAGCACTTCCGGTGGTGGTTTAAAGAAGGCCTCCATTAGCGAATGGCCTCNATGGGGCCTTCCGCNCGGCCATGGATAAATTGATCAAGATAGGGATCGCCAGATTGGTCAATATCTGCAATTGGCCCGGTCCATTTAATAACCCCATCGTGCAGCATTGCAACCTCGTCTGAAATTGCCCGTACCGAAGACATATCATGGGTAATGGTCATGGCAGTGGCACCCATTTCAACCACAATCTCACGGATCAAATCATTGATTACACCGGCCATAATTGGATCAAGACCAGTGGTAGGTTCGTCAAAAAAGATGATCTCGGGCTCGGCAGCTATGGCGCGCGCCAGACCAACCCGCTTTTGCATGCCGCCCGACAGTTCGGCGGGGAATTTATCGGCCACATCGNCGCCAAGTCCCACCCGCCTAAGCTTATCAATCGCTATTTCCCGGGCCTCTTCAGTCGGTCGTTTTAGAGCGCCGCGTAACAGACGAAAAGCCACATTTTGCCAAACAGNCAGGCTATCAAACAGTGCACCGCCTTGAAACAACATGCCAAATCGCGCAAGAAAAGCATCGCGTTCGGCGCGTGCAGCATCTTGGCCGTCGACTAATATACGCCCTTGATCANGTGCGATNAGCCCGAGTATGCACTTAAGCATGACCGATTTTCCAGTGCCGGAGCCGCCGATGATAACCATAGACTTTCCGGCCGCAACTTTTATGTCCACACCTTTGAGTACAGCATTGTTTTCAAATGATTTATGAATATTTTCCAAGCAAATCATGCGTTAAAAAAAACCTCTGTTAACANATAGTTAGACGCTAGAATAAGAACGCTTGATGCAACCACTGCCGATTTNGTTGCGCGCCCAACACCTTGGGCTCCGCGCCCAGAGNGCATTCCATAATAACAGCCCATGAGCGCAACAATAAACCCAAACACAGCGCCTTTGACCAAGCCGCTGGCGATATCCCAGAACTGGAGGAAATCGACGGTATTTTTAAGGTAGGCGGCCGAGTTGAAATCCAGTCGATTAATTCCGACGAAATACCCGCCCATAATGCCAATTGCATCACCAACCGCAACCAGTACAGGCACGGCCAGTGTCGCCGCAAGAACCCGCGGCACNGTCAAATAACGCATAGGGTTNGTAGACAGCGTCACCAGCGCATCAATTTGCTCGGTTACTTTCATTGTACCAATTTCCGCNGCGATGGAACTTGCAACCCTTGCGGCGACCATCAAGCCTCCTAGCACAGGTCCCAACTCACGTGTCATGCCAATAGCAACGATTGAAGGAACCACGGCTTCAGCGTTAAAGCGGGCTCCGCCCGAGTAAATCTGCAAAGCAAGTGCCCCACCGGTAAAAAATGCTGTTAGCCCGACAACCGGCAGCGATAGCCAGCCGATCTGCAACAGCGACAAGCCAAATTCACGAATGTAAAAGGGCGGCAAAAACAATTGGCGCAGTGTATCAAGAGCGAACAAAGTAACCCGCCCGATCGCAGCTAAAAAGCTTAGGGTATTACGGCCAATAAATTCCAGAGGTGCAGTAAGGATCATATCTCTTTATAGCGTCTTTGATAGCGAGAACCAAGCGAGGTTAAGACCTCATAACCAATGGTGTCAGCAGCGGTTGCCAAATCATCGATACTTTGCAAGCTATTCAAAAGTTGCAAGCTGCTTGGGGTATCGGCCAGCAAAGTAATATCAACACCGATAAGATCCATAGAAATACGGCCCACCACAGGGCAGGCAACGCGATCGGAATATAAACTTAGGTTCGGACCAAGATTGCGCATTATCCCATCCGCATATCCGGCCGAAACAGTGGCAATCTTTCTCGGGGTCGGGGCTGTCCATGTGTTGGAATAGCCCACCGTTTCGCCGGTATCAACATCGCGCACTTGGATCACGGGAACATCCAGAGTGACCACGGCTTGCGCTGTCTCAAAGGGGGCGCCGCCATAAAGCCCCACGCCGGGGCGTGTTAATTCAAAATGATAACTATTTCCGAGCAATATTCCACCTGTTGCCGCCAGCGAACGCGGCACATTAAGCCCGTCGGTCATATCACGAAATTCACGCAATTGCTGACTGTTCATGGTGTGCTGCGGATCATCTGCACAGGCCAGATGGGACATTAAAATTTCTGGTCTTAGGCGCAGAACCAAATCGCGCACAGCCTGCCATTCCGCAGGTTCTAAACCTAGCCGGTTCATGCCGCTATCAAGCTGCACGCCAAATTCAACATCTGGCATCGCGTCCACATGGCGCAGAAGCTGATCCACCGAGTTGATCATCGGGGTCAGCTGGTGGTCACGGATCAACGAAGTGTCGTTTTCCATATGCCCCGAAAACACATATATCTTGGGTCCGGGGCCTAGAGCGCGGCGCACCACGGCGCCTTCTTCTGCCACCGCAACGAAAAAATGCCGCGCACCTTCTTGCGCCAATGCGCGCGAAACCCTTGCCGCATCAAGCCCATAGCCATTGGCCTTGACCACAGCGCCGGTCACACCGGCGCTGAGCGCGCTTAGGGCCCGCCAGTTGGCGCGGATCGACATTAAATCTATTGTCAAAGTGGCTGTGCTCATAAGCTTTTTTTGACTGGCAAGACGTCAAGGTCAAGTAGAAAGACATAAAATCTTAGCATGAGTATCTACTTGCTGCGGCTGAAAGTGAGGCGCTAACCCCTAGACTTTGGGTGCAAAAGCGATAGGCGGCCCACACGGTTACTCAGTTTCAAGCACTTTGATAAAATGTGCTCCGCCGTATTCTCGCCGCTTGAAGCCCATTGATAAATAGGCTTGCTGCGCGGCTTCGTTTTGCAAATCTGCACCAAGCACCAATGCAGCGGCGCCCTCCGAGGCGGCAATCTTTTCAAGATGCTGCATCATTTGGCGACCTGCACCGGTTTTACGGTGCGCTTCATCCACATAAAACAGGTGCACGCGCAAACGCCTTTGGCCAATATGCAGACCAAATTCATTGTAGCAGAGTGCAAAAACCACGGCGGAGCCCTGCCGTTCACCAAAAAACACGCGGGCGCCGGCTTGCGGACCAAAGACATCGCGGATGATCGCATTGGGATTGCGTTGATAAGTGTCATTGTGAAAAACGCAGAGCGCGGCAATCATATCCTCGATAAGCTCAATATCTGCGGGGACAGCATTGCGAATATGTAAATCTGTCGTCATCTGAAAATCCTAATATGACCCAAAATAAGGTCTGCACAAAGCATCGGGTCATGAAAGTAATGCAACGGCAGCCAAGTTAGCTGCTAAAATAAAGCCAGTATGTAAGGGCGATCTGTTGCATATCCTCAGAATATACTGAGTTTTTCAAATTACAACCATAAATAGAAACTAAAGCGTATCGCTGCCTTGTTGCCACGGTTTGACAAGATTGCCAAAGCGGGTGAAGCGGCCTTCAAAGCTAAGCTCAACGGTGCCAATTGGCCCATGCCTCTGTTTGCCGATGATCACTTCGGCGCGGCC
>PBSX01000099.1 GCA_002726375.1 Marinovum sp. | reverse complement strand
GAAAGAAGCCGCTGATAAGTTGGTCAGAGGTATCAAGCGTAAGACGCGTAAGCACTATTCTGCTGAAGAGAAGATTAGGATTGTGCTGGCTGGTCTTGTGCAGCATTATTTCTATCACTGTGTAGGAATAACGCTTATCTGTTTTGCGTTTCTTCGCTTCTTTCAACCAAATATTGAAAACATCATCAAACTTTGTTTTCAATATTGTTAAGTGTTGTCTCTGTCTTCCAACTAACTCTATGTAGCCATTCTTCGCTTCTGATATTGCTAAAGTTAAGTTTGCTTGCTTAGTACTACGTCGAATATATCCACGTACTCCATCAATATTAGCACGAAAATTCCACACGTTTGCGTCGACTGTTCGTTTGTAAACAAACAATCTTCCATCAAATCCTTCTACCTCTGTTAGTTCATAATATTTGGTTGGCATAAGTGTTAACTGTAAACTAAGTGTGCGACATTAGTGCTACGTTAGCATTTACAATTCAAATAAATCAATTGCTTATTTTTTTGTGCTAAAAGTGTGCTACATAAAAAAAGGGCTCCAAAATGACGGAACCCTCTGAATTTTTTGGGATAATTTGTAAGTACGATACTAACGCTTTGAGAACTGGAAGCTCCGGCGGGCTTTGCGTTTACCGTATTTTTTCCGTTCAACAACCCGGCTGTCGCGGGTCAGGAAGCCGGCGGCTTTCAATGCGCCGCGCAGGGCGGGTTCATAGATTTGCAAGGCTTTTGAAATGCCGTGCTTGACCGCGCCGGCCTGACCTGACAATCCGCCGCCTTTCACTGTGGCGCTCACATCGAACTGATCTTCGACACCGGCCACCTGAAACGGCTGGCGCAGGATCATCTGCAACACCGGACGAGCAAAATAAGCATTCATTGCTTTGCCGTTGACGACAACTTTACCAGATCCGGGTTTGATCCAAACACGTGCCACGGCATCTTTTCGTTTTCCGGTGGCATAGGAACGGCCAAGGTCATCGCGCACAGGTTCACGAGGGGCGGCGATAGCTTCGGCCGCAACCTCGGGTGTATCAGCGACTGTTTCCAGATCGCTCAGAGATTTGATATCTTCGGACATTAGACAGCCACCCGTGTATTTTTAGAGTTCATCGATTTGACATCCAGCACTTCTGGCGCCTGCGCCTCATGCGGATGCTCGCTGCCGGCATAGATGCGCAAATTGGTCATTTGCTTGCGGCTCAGCCGGTTGCCAGGCAGCATCCGCTTGATCGCGCGCATCAAAACCCGCTCGGGGTGATCGCCTTCAAGGATTTCTTCCTTGGTGCGCGATTTGATGCCGCCGGGATAGCCGGTGTGCCAGTAATANTTTTCCTGCCGCTTTTTGCCCGTGATCTGGACTTTTTCAGCATTGATGATGACCACGTTGTCGCCGCAATCCATATGCGGTGTGAACGATGCTTTGTGCTTGCCACGNAGACGCATGGCGACAATCGAAGCCAAACGGCCCAGAACAACGCCTTCTGCGTCGATCATGATCCATTTCTTTTCGATATCTGCAGGGGTTGCAGAATATGTTTTCATAACGGGCGATNCCTTGATATTTCATGTCACAAAGCCGCCGCGGCCCTGNGNNATCTAGAGTGCTGTGTATATAGGCTCTAATTNCACAGTCAAGCGCATTAAAGTTGATTTATTACAATGTTTTCAATTGGTTATAAAATAGGTATTATTTTACCCCACACCACAANGCCATTAATCCTGCCAAATCCGTCTTAAACCAGATTAAAACCAGTTCATGGTTTTTGTTGCTAAATCCGGTTTACCGTGTTCTTCTTTTTTTGTATTTTACCTAATTTTATTTGTGAAGACGTTTTTATGGANGCGAGCTTTGTTCGCCTNATTAATTATNAAGGGAAAAGCATATGTGTGATATTTGCGTANTGAATTCGGNTAAGAAAAAAATGTTGTCGAGGCGTAGTTTTTTTAAAGCCACGGCAGCGACGGGCCTTGCGGCCGTGGCAACTGGGGCATCGGTGCCTGCGGCTCTGGCAGATGGGCATGGTTCGGTCGAGGACATGACCCATACTTTGCATACCGATTTTCCAACTTATTTTGGCGAGTCGCAGTTTTCAAGCGAGCAGATTTATAATTATGCGGAGCATTCTTTCAACCTTAACCAATACACCGTCAATGAACACACCGGCACGCATATCGATGCCCCGCTGCATTTTTCCAAAGACGGNACCTCGGTTGATGAAATTCCAGTNTCCGAGCTTGTTGCGCCGCTTTGTGTGATTGATATCNCTGCACGCGCGGCAGAGAACGCCGATACACAGGTTACGCCGGATGACATCCGCGCTTGGATTGCGACAAACGGCGACATTCCAAACGGTGCTTGTGTGGCAATGCACTCGGGATGGGCCGGTAAAGTTGATACTGATGATTTTCGCAACTTTGATGGCAAAGCGCAGCACTATCCAGGGTTTCATATCGAAGCTGCCCAGATGCTGATCGAGCAAACAGCCGCCCGCTCACTAGCGGTAGATACCCTATCGCTGGATTACGGTATCTCGGCTGATTTTGCGGCCCATTATGCTTGGCTGTCAACGGGTCGATTTGGCATCGAGAATATCGCCAATTTAGATCGGGTTCCAGCCGCAGGGGCAACTTTGGTCATCGGCGCACCAAAACACGCTGGTGGCTCTGGTGGCCCGGCACGGATTTTTGCATTGGTATAACACGCGTTACGAGCAAGCTGCGCGCTTGATTGAAAGCATAGAAATTTATTTCTAAGCGCGGCTTGTTCCTTCACGTTCCTTTACGCGGCCCAAAAAAAAGGGCGGTACGCAACTATATTGTCTTTTTCAAAGACAGCCCTGCCGGATTTGCCGCAGTGACATTGGCTGGCATAAAAGCCCTGCAGTTTTGCACTGCCCCTTCTGTTGAAGCACTGTGTCTGGCCTTCAAAACATATAGCCAATTCGGCCCAAAGCTGTTCGAACTTTCCAAATCTATCGCCGCATACGACAATACTAATATCACCAGCTGATTATTATTGCCATTTCACCTATAGCGTGTTTTTTTAATTTATACCTTACTTATTATTGAAAGCCCTTCACATGTATTTCAAAGCGCGGCTGGTTGCGGGCCAAACTCTAAGTGGACTTGCCTATGGGTTCTGGCTGGCCACGGCGGGGATATATTTTATCGACAAAGGGCTTGAGCTTTGGATGGTGGGGCTGATCCTCGGGCTTAGCCCCGTAGTGACCGCCGCGCTAGAAGTGCCCTTTGGCATGCTGGCCGATCGCCATGGACGGTTGCGTATTTATCGGCTGTCCGTGCTGATTATTTTGATAGACCTCGCAATGCTGTCGCTGTTTCATTCGGTGCCAATGTTCATTGCCGCATCGGTTTTGGGCGGGATAGGACAGGCGCTTCAAAGCGGCTCGCTTGATGCATGGTACGTGCAGCAGCTCAATCAGCGCGGCAAAGGCGAGAAACTTGAGATTTTAAGCGGGCATTTGCAGGCCGCAATGGCCGCCGGTATGGTGGTGGCGGCCATTGCTGGCGGTTATACTCCCGATTTTATGCCCAACTTTATGGGCATTTCCGGCACCCAATGGAATCCGCTTATCGCTTCGGGCGTGCTGATGGCGGTTTTACTGCTAAGTTATGGGCTGTATTTCGAAGGCGAAAACCATCACGGTGCCAGCGCCGAGGACGCACCGCATCAATCCATTGGCGGCATTTTGCGCGGCGCGCTGCGCAAACCGTTTGTGGCCGAACTGCTACTGGTGGGCGTCTTGGCCGGCGCTTCCATCGCGGCGATAGATCTGTTCTGGCAGCCGCGCCTGCGCGAAATTGCGCCGGATATATCCTATGCCATCTTTGGCTGGATGACCTTTGGCTATTTTGCCGCTGCCATTCTTGGCCCATTGCTCATCGGGCAGATTGCGAAGGCGTTTAATATTTCCCCGCGCCGCCAGATGCGGCTGATCCCGCTTGGGTTTTTTGGCGTGATCCTTGCGCTTGGGTTTATCGGATCGGTGCCGGTTTTTGTGCCGGTTTATTTGGCCTTTATGCTGCTTTTTTNAATGCTGAGCCCAGCGACCTNTACGCTGATCAATGAGGCCTCGGAAAANCACAACCGNTCGGCAATGCAAAGCCTGACCAGCCTGANATTTACCTTGGGCGCGGGCACCACCGCGNTTGGGCTNTCGTGGATTTTNCGNAGCAGCNCTCTTTCCGCGCTCTNGATCGGCATCGCGNTCTTTGGCATCACGCTGACNCTTGGCAAAAACCTTTATATGCGCCGCTTCGCTGAACCAGAAATTGAAGCCAGTGATTAAGCGTCCAGCTCGCTGTCCCAATAAAGGAAATCCATCCAGCTTTCGTGTAGGTGGTTGGGCGGAAACTGCCGTCCGGCATTGCGCAGCTCTTCGGCTTCTGGCTGGCGCGGCGGGCGGCGTAAATTCATCCCGGCACGCTTTAGGCTTTTGGACCCCTTCTTAAGGTTGCAGGGGCTGCAGGCCGCAACAACATTTTGCCAACTGGTGACCCCGCCGCTTGCGCGCGGCACCACATGATCAAAGGTCAGATCCCCGCGCGCGCCGCAGTACTGACAACAAAAACTATCCCTTAAAAATAAATTAAAGCGCGTGAAGGCCACGCGCTTTTGAGGTTTTACATAGTCTTTTAAAACAACCACAGAAGGGATTTTTATTCGCGTCGTCGGACTGTGAACGTATTGATCATATTCCGCGACAATATCGACCCGATCCATAAAGGCCGCTTTGACCGCATCCTGCCAACACCAGAGCGACAAAGGATAATAAGACAAGGGGCGATAATCAGCATTTAGCACCAGTGCCGGATGTTGCCGAAGAGCCGAGGGGTCACGTACAAATTCCGTTCTAAATTCACCGTCCATAAAGTCGTGACCTCACCTTACTGCTCGCTCTGCTTTGTGGAAAGGTCTCGGCCTTTCCTTGTGCCCACTATATATCGCAGATGCCTTCTGACAACCCCCGATATCTTGGTTTATCAGGTCTTTAAGGTGATTCCGTAACGGCGATATGACGCAGAAAGCGATTATGGGTCAAAGGCCTAGCTTATCGCGCATAAAAGCAAGCGCCACAGACAATCCATCCGGCGCGATGCCGTGCCCGGTGCCTTTTTGGATATGCGCAAACACATCCTTAAAACCGGCACTTTGCAGGGCCTCGGCCGCTTCGGGCATCGATTGCACCGGCACCACTTCATCCTCATCCCCATGGATTAGCAGTACAGGCGGGCGGCTGAGCACATCGTCAATTAATAATTCTGGCTCGACCAATCGCCCAGAAAACCCAACCACACCGGCAAAGCTGTCTTCGCGGCGCGGAGCAATATGCAAGCTCATCATCGTGCCTTGGGAAAATCCGAAGAGCACAACCTGTTCCGGCAACAGGTCATGATCCACCATCAATGCATCTACAAAGGCATTGAGATCTTCAAAAGCGGCCTGCATGCCGCGTTGCGAGGCCTCTAAGCTTGAGCCGTCGATCCATGGAATGGGAAACCACTGATATCCCATGGGAATACCTTCGCAGCTTTCCGGCGCATCCGGCGCAACGAAAAGCGTATCGGGCAAATGTTCACCGAGCGGATCGGCGAGGGACAACAAATCGGCCCCATTTGCGCCATAGCCGTGAATAAAAACCACTGCCGAGCGTGTATTGCCCGAAACCGGTGCGCGCTGCTCTGCATTTAAAATCCGTGTCATCGAATGCCCTCTCGCTGTTTGGCAATTTTGTAATAAGCCCAGAGCAGCCGCGCTGCAACCGCTCTCCAAGGAGACCAGTCTTCGGCCATCTGCCGCAGTGCGCGTTCGCTTGGCCGCTCGGACAACTCAAACAGAATACGCGCCGCTTCCTGCAGCGCAAGATCACCGGGGGCAAACACATCCGCACGCCCAAGGCTGAACATAGCGTAAATCTCGGCGGTCCAGACACCTATTCCAGGCACTTCGGTTAAGGTGGCAATGACCGCATCGCTAGGGGCCTCGCGCAGCGCAGCATAGTTAATGCGCGCCTCGGCCAAGGCCCGTGCATAGCGGATTTTCTGCCGGCTAAGTCCCGCCGCGCGCAGGGCTTCATCACTGGCCCATTGGATTTTGCGCGGCCCTGTCAAACGCACATCGCGTAGCCGGCCCCAAATGGCACTGGCCGCCGCCACGCTAACCTGCTGGCTGACGATGGCGCTGAGCAATTGCGCGAATCCGTCCGGCCGTCGCCGTAACGGCAGCGTGCCCGTCAGCGCAAGCGCTTTGGCAAACCGAGGCTCCGACTTGGCAAGCCAGAGCGCTCCTTCGGAAACGCAGGCCGGTGCGGTTATTATTCTTTCGCTGTGCATTTCCCCCCAAAGCCTTGAGAACGCCAGACCGCAAACGCGGACCTAACTTTGATCTATCTTACTTGGTGAAAACTGTACAGCAATGCACCCTGCCCCGATGCCCCTGCGTACCGAGGGTCAGAAATCATAACCAGAATATGATTGTTGCTGCGAGATAGATTGCAGATTGGAAGATATGGGCGCATCGGCCCTAGCGCGCGGCGATGCTGCGCCAGTCCTTGAGCAACACATCTGCGCCTTTAAAGTCACTGCGCTGCCCTTTGGTCCGAGGTGCGGGACGAAGCTGACTTTCACAATCCTGTCGCAGATGACTGCTATTAAGTTCGTTAAGCCAAGCTCTCAATGCCAATTGATATATCATCGCTCAAGCGCTGGGTTCTGTCTTCTTTCGTTTTTGTTGTATTAAGACAATAGGAACCAACATGACAAGTCCAACCAACATTGTCGAGACGCCAGGCGCGATAAACAGGAACGCGGTGATACCGACATACCAACGCTCCCAGTTTTTGAGAGGCGCGCTTAGATAACCGGAGAACGCTACTCCTAGAGAGCCAATGCCTAGTAGGGCCCCGACAAGTGTATAGGTAAATGCCCACCACGTGAACCCATCTGCGACTAGCAGTAAAGCTGGTGAATAGACAAATACGAAGGGAACGAGTGCTTTGGCAATGCCTAGCCGGAACGCCGTATTGCCTGTTTTGAAGGGGTTAGACCCCGCGATACCTGCGGCGGCATAGGCTGCTAGTGCGACGGGCGGAGTGATATCAGCTAGAACGCCATAATAGAAGACGAAGAAATGCGAAACGATTGGTTCAACTTGCAATTGCGCCAGTGCAGGTGCCGCGACAGCAACTAGGATGATATATGTCGCAGTCGTTGGGATGCCTGCGCCCATTATGATGCACGCAATCGCGATTAGAACGAGTGAAAAGAACAAAGCCCATTGACCGACGCTAAAGTGATTGAGCGGCCAGATACCACCGACGACCTCGCCAATGTCGGTGGCCGTTTGCACCACCACATAGCCCAAACGAAAGCCAACCCCCGTCAGGGTGACTACCCCCACAACAATACCAACTGTCGCGGCGGCTGCGCCCACGGCAAGTGTGCTTTTTGCTCCGGAGCCTAGCGCGTGCCATAAATCAGAGAGTGAAAGGCGATTATTCGGCTTTAAAAATCCAACAACTACGCAGGCAATGATCCCGTAAACCACAGCATAGTCAGGTGTTTTTCCAGACAAGATCAAATAAACCAAAATGATCAGTGGGATTATCGATAGCCAGTGATCTTTCAGCACTACACCTATTTTAGGAAGCTCTTCTGCCCTTAAGCCGCGCAGGCCCAATTTTTTCGCTTCCAGATGGACCATGATGAAAATACCGAAATAATGCAGCAAAGCCGGAAACAAGGCCGCTGCCAACACATCTCGCAAGGGAATTTCAAGGTACTCGACCATGATAAAGGCTGCAGCCCCTAGGATAGGCGGTGTTATTTGTCCGCCTGTTGAGGCTGTGGCCTCCGTAGCACCAGCAAAGTGCGCGGGGTAGCCAATACGCTTCATTGCGGGGATTGTTAACGCGCCAGTCGTTACAGTATTGGCAATTGATGAGCCAGAGATCGTCCCCATGAAAGCCGATGAAAATATCGCTACTTTTGCCGGGCCGCCAGAGTAGCGACCAGCCACGACCATTGCCAAATCGATGAACAGCTGACCAAGACCAATGCGTGTCGCCAGCACGCCAAAAAGGATAAATAGAAATACGTATTGCGCCATGACGCCAATAGCTACGCCGTAAAGGCCCTGATTGGTCATGTAGAGGTGGTTGATGATGCCTAGCCAGCTTGAGCCACCATGCTTCAATGCGCCAGGCATCCAAGGTCCGAAATAAGCAAAAGCAATGAACAAAATTCCGATGATCGGCAGGGTCGGCCCCACAGACCTGCGGGTTGCTTCAAGCGTAAGCAACAACAGTGCGGTACCCATCAAAACATCTGATTGGGACGGATTGCCAACCCGCTCGGAGACGATCTCGGGCGGAAGTAAAGGCAGATAGATCGCAGCCACAACGGCCAAAGCCGAGAATAGCAGATCAAGTATTGGCACGCCTTGTATCCGAAACCTCCCAGCCACAGGAATTCGTCCGGTTTCGCGACGCCATCCAAATAGAAAAAACACAAGCCCAAGGACAAAAGACAAATGGATGCCACGATGCAAAAGTTCGCGGATCAGACCAAAGCCAGAGGCATAGAAATGATAAACAGACATGGCTACAAGAACGGCTGTAACGAAAAAACCAAGCGCAGCACCTGTTGGTCTAAAAGCAGTCTCAGGATCAAATTTACGTTCTAATTCTGCCAATTCTTCAGCAGTTAACTCGGGGCTAAGGGCCGGTGGTGAGCCGGACGTATTTTCAATCTCGCCATCTGTCTCTCGGTTGACTGTCATGATTTTTGTCCAGCTTAAAGATCAAAAAAGGCCCAAGAGGTTTGCACCACTTGAGCCTATTGTTTAAAACCTATTCCTACTTAAGTAGGCCGGCTTCTTTATAGAAACGCTCAGCACCTGCGTGAAGCGGCACACCAACGCCATTCAGCGCAGTAGCGGGTGTTATGGTCTTGCCTTTGGCATGGCCCACGTCTAGCAGCTTGCGGCTCTCGTCGTTCCACAGAGCTTTGGTAATACTGTAGATCAGTTCTTCGTCTTCATTTGCTGAAGTGAACCACTGTGCACCAACAGCTACAGTAGGGGTTGTCTTTACGCCCTCATACGCGCCCTCAGGTATATCAGAAGATGCAAAAAATCCATATTTGGAGGTCAGGGCATCAGCGCCAGCACCGTCAATTGGAACCAATTTGATGGACGCCGCAGATGCCAATTCAACTAAAGAACCCGTTGGGTATCCAGCGACAACAAAGAACGCATCAATCTTGCCATTACGGAGTGCTTCGGACGCTGCACCACCTTTCAAGGCCTCTGCAGTGATCATATCAGCTGAAAGGCCGTTGGCCTCCAAGATCAGGTTTGCGTCGACATACGTGCCAGAACCAGGCTCATCAAGCGACACGCGCTTGCCTTTGAGATCAGCGACGGAGTTTATGCCACTGTCAGCCATAGTCACTAGATGGATGTGCTCTTCAAAAAGAGCGGCGATAGTCCGTAGATCCTTTGCAGGTTCTTTGCCTTCCATTGTGCCAGTGCCTGTGAAAGCCCAATAGGCCACATCGGACTGCGCGAAACCAGAGTTACGCAATCCTGAGATAATCGCGTTTACATTGTCCACAGAACCACGCGAGGAAACAGCCGACGCAATCAGACCATCGACCCCACAAGAGCCACCTTTGCCGCATTCGCGCGATCCGGGAGGTTTTGAGATTGCGTTCGCAATAACACCACCAACAGGGTAGTATGTATAGGCCGTACCGCCTGTTCCAATTGTGAAAAAGTTTAATTCCTGCGCTTTCATTGGCAGCGCCAACAACAACGTTGATGTGGCGGCCAAAGCCGCTGTGCGAAGGTATTTGTTCATGAGTTTCCTCCCAGAAAGCTTATCATTTATTTGCCCGAATCTAGGCTGCTTTATTAGGCCAGTTCTAGTCTCTGACTTCAACCTATCCAAAAGATTTATCACCCTTAAATGTTTTTTCAACCAATGGCTTGCCTTTCGCTTGGTCTCACACTAGCACTTTTTGAATGATAATTTCTTCCTCTGATGCACGGGCCAAACGCAATGTCGCTGTGCTTATTTTTGCCCAAGCCATTTTAGGCTCGCAAATGCCGATTATTTTCATTCTGGCTGGTCTTGCAGGCCAGTCGCTAGCCGAAAATATCTGTTATGCCACCCTACCAATATCGGTGATTATTATCGGCTCGATCCCAGGCGCGCCGATGATATCAAGCATAATGCAACGCTACGG
>PBSX01000098.1 GCA_002726375.1 Marinovum sp. | reverse complement strand
GTTTGTGGATCTTTGGGTCTTAATACCGACATGAAAGCAATCTTGGAAAGTTATGGCCTGCGTGAGGGCGCAAATTCTGATCCAGCGGAATATGTGGTTGAAAAAGCATTTGTCGGTTAGTCAAAATTTTGCGCACTTTTAAAAAACATGCAAATTTTTAGGGCATAAAACCCAAAGCGTTGTCTTTGTGGCAACATCCGCTGTCAAACTCACGACCGTTAGTGGGATTAGCACTTGAACAGCTTATGATAGACCGCTAGACCTTTTTGGTAATTTTACAACTACAAAAGGAAGACCATCATAGCCCGCAGACCTCACAACGCGCCCCCATCGCGCGAAACCGGCCCCCGCGTAAACGACCGGATCCGGTGTCCAGAAGTCCGTCTTATTGGTGCAGAAGGCGAAAATGTTGGTGTCGTCAGCCCAGAGCGCGCGATAGAATTGGCCGAAAACGCCGGTTTGGATTTGGTTGAAATTTCCCCAAATGCAGAACCGCCCGTGTGTAAAATCATGGATTTCGGAAAATATAAGTACGAACAGCAAAAACGCGAATCCGAAGCACGTAAAAAGCAGAAAATCATAGAGATTAAAGAAATCAAGTTTCGTCCAGGAACGGACACGCACGACTATGATGTGAAAATGCGTAATGTTTTCAAGTTTCTTGAAAATGGCGATAAGGTCAAAATTACCCTTCGCTTTAGGGGTCGTGAAATGGCACACCTCAACCTTGGCCGCGAGTTGCTAGAGCGGGTAGCCGGAGATGTCCAGGAAATGGGTAAAGTTGAAAATATGCCCAAGATGGAAGGTCGTCAAATGACTATGATGATTGGTCCTATTCCAAAGTAATCTTACATTCGCTGAGCTCAGCAAAATCAAAAAAGAATTAGATAATGAAGATCACAAGGCGCCTACTGGGCGCCTTTTTACTTTTGGTATCCCTATAATCTTATTGCAAACATTGTCGTCGGCCAAAGTTGTGTAGCGCGGCGCTTCCTACTTTTTGGGTCGCCGAGGCTGGGGCCGTGTTGGGATTTCTTTTAAAAGACCGCCAATGGCCATCTGGGCAAAGCTATTTTCATTAAGCGAAATACCACAGGCAATTTGTGAAAGCACCCAATCAGCCCCGTTTAACGCCGGCGAACGCACACAGCCTGGAAATCCGATCACCGGCCGGGATTGAATACGCCCCAAAAACAGCAGATTCCCGGGATCGACCGGAATTCCAAAGCGTTCGACTTGGCCACCAGCAGCGCGCACTGCAGCGGGCGCGGTATCATTAGAGTCGGATGTTGCAGAACTGGTCAGGATGAGCAATAGCTCGCTTTTTAATGAGCTAAGGGCCTTTGCCATAGGGTCTATTTCATGCTCTGTGGCAATAACTTTCTCAAGAGTTATACCCAAGGCATCAAGCCGTGTTTTGATCGCAGAAATACCTTTTTCATCATTGCGGTTTGCATTTTGACTGACCACCAGGCTTGCTGTTTTCAATTGCGGCGGCAATATTTTGATCGCAGCAGAGCCCAAGGCGCAAGCAGAACGTAACTTTTCAGCATCCACCGCATAGCTTATAATTTTGACTGTCCCAACAAGCCCGCCTTTTCGCATTTGCTGATAGTTTGGAACGGTTGCGAAGCTGATCATTGGGTCAATCGAATTGAGCGCAATCAACCGGTCGGCCTGAAGATCCACAATACCTGGTCCAGTAGCCACCAGATTAACCCGCCCGGTAAAGGCAGCTGTGCACTCTAAACCTGCAGCCCTGACATCTGGCACCAAAGCTTTCGCCAATTCAGCAGCCGCTTGGTTTTCGTGCACATCATTTTCTTGCAACTGTGCGACGGTCACTTCGGTAATACCTGATGCAGAGAGCTGCGCAATATGAGCATCTTCTAACATAACCCCCTTTCGCAAACGGCGGCCAGAGCAGACAATCGAATGTGCCAAAATGCTGCCTTTGGCCTGCAGTGTTGGAACCGGGCCGAACTTCATCCGTCGCTTCGCAAAAAATGGATCATTTCAGCCATGATTGAGGTTGCGATTTCCGCCGGGGTCGCTGCACCAATATTCAATCCGACAGGCCCGTTTATGCGGTCGATCTGACCCTTGGAAAAACCCTTTTCTTGCAGCCTCACACACCGCTTTTCATGCGTGCGTTTAGATCCCAACGCACCGATATAAAAGGCCTCGGACCGCAATGCCAATTCAAGAGCGGGATCATCCAGCTTTGGATCATGGGTGAGCAAAACCACTGCGGTTCTTGCATCAAGCCCATGGCTGCGTAAAGCCTCGTCTGGCCAATCATTTAATATTTCCACATCTGGGAATCGCTCTGGTGAGGCAAAGCTTTCGCGTGGATCAACCACCACCGGATCAAATCCGATAATCTTGGCCATGGGCAGCAAAGCCTGTGCAATGTGAACAGCGCCGACAACCACGAGCCGTAGCGGCGGCATGTGGATAGCCACAAAAGTTTGCCCATCTTCCTCAAATCCCGACCGGTCCATTTGCATCCGCTTGGAGTAGCCCGAATACTCAAGCGTTCGGGTTTCTTTTTCAACATTGACGACATAGGCAACCGCACGTCGCTGTGCGCGGGCCTCAACCAATTCCTGCAGCATTGGCTCAGGCAATACGGAGCCAATCGGTTCTAGCAAAATACGAATTGTCCCGCCGCAGGCCAAGCCCACGGCAAAGGCGTCCCCGTCACTAATCCCAAATTCTAAAACCTTACTGTTGCCATCCAAAAGGGCTTGCTGAGCCTCAAGCACCACAGCGCCCTCGACACAGCCGCCAGACACCGAGCCTTGCATACTGCCGTCTCCGCTGACCACAAGTTGAGCGCCAATACGGCGCGGCGCTGACCCCCAAGTCTGCACCACAGTTGCCAGAACCGCGCCACGACCCTTTTGATGCCAGTCAAGCGCCAGTTCCGGAATAGTATCAAAAGTGATGGCTTCAGGTAATTTCATACTAGGCAACGTCCTTCAAGGATTTGGTAGAATTACAATAATCGGCGTTTTTCACCGTAATCCTCTGGCTCTGAGATTACATTAGCAAGCTCTTGCAACGACGCAATAGAATGTGCAGACCGAAAGCTGTCTACATGCGGCAACATCGCCTTTATTCCACCTGCTTTGACCTCAAACTTTTCCCATCGAAGCAGCGGGTTCAACCAGATTAGGCGCCGAGCACTTAACCTCAGCCGCTGCATTTCACGCGATAAATCCGAGCCCTGATCTGTTTCCAAACCATCCGTGATGAGTAAAACCAAAGCCCCCTGCCCCAGCACGCGCCGTGACCAGTCNCGNTTAAATAAATGCAAACAGGCCGCAATCCGCGTGCCGCCATCCCAATCTTTCGCCTCGCTCCCGGCAGCCGCCAGCGCGGCATCAACATCTTTGGTCTGCAANTGGCGCGAGATATTTGTAAGACGAGTGCCAAAAGTAAAGCTGTGAACCTTTGCCCATCCTGCGCCTTTTTGATTGGCTACTGCATGCGCAAAATGCAGAACCATCCGGCTATATTGGCGCATTGAGCCGGAAATATCACATAAAATCACCAGGTCCGGCCAGCGAATACAGCTTTTGCGCATGTGTAAGTTTTTTAAATCTCCGCCATGGCGGATGGCCGAACGCAACGTGGCCGGCCGATCCACCCAGCGCCCAAGAGAGGCGGCAACGGTTCGCCGGCTGATCAGCGGTTTGACAGGCAATTTTAACTTTTTAAGCATGGACTTCGCTTGTACCATTTCCGCAGTGCTCATCTGTTCGAAATCCAACTGCCGCAAACGTTCGTTCGGCGACATGGTTTGAAACGCGTTGACCTCAATTTCAGTTTCATTTTCAGATTTTGAGGCTGCNGGCAGTGTGGGGGCTTGGTTATCAAGCAAGGCTTGCGCCGCCCGCTTTTCACCAGCTTGCGGCTTTCGATCTTCTTGCACTCCGTGCACTGCAGGCAACAAAAGACCCATCATATGCTCTAAAAACCTCGGATCGCGCCAGTAAAGGCGAAAAACCTGAGCAAAAATCGCACGGTGCTCAGGGCGGGTAACAAAACAGGCTTGAAGNGTCCAAAAAAAATCTTTTTTTTCAGTAAAGCCCGCAGCCTCTACCGCGCGCAGCGCATCACCAACGCGCCCTGGTCCGATCGGCAAACCGGCGCGCCGCAACGCGCGGGCAAAATGAGTGATGTTGTCAGAAAGCCGAGGCGTGTCAGGCAAGTCGAGCGGCNCAAATTCAACCATGCTTTGCCCCTAAAGTCGCCTCCGCAGCGCATTCATGAGTATTTAAGCAAAGAAAAAGCATCACGTCGGTTCCAATGCTGCACGNGCATCTTCTAGCANGCGGCGTGCCTCTGAGTTTTGCAGCTTTGCAATATCATCTTGGTATTTCAGAATAGCACCCAATGTGTCGCAGATCACTTCAGGGCTTAACTCGATCATATCAAGCGCCAGCAGGCACTTGGCCCAGTCAATTGTTTCGGCAACACCAGGTTTTTTAAACAGGTCCTCTTGCCGNAGGCGCTGNACGAANGCGACCACCTCTTTGCTAAGGTTTTGCGCAACATCTGGAAGCCGGGCATTTAAAATATCCATTTCACGGTTAAAATCAGGATAATCCAGCCAATGGTATAAACAACGGCGCTTGAGCGCATCGTGAACTTCNCGNGTCCGGTTCGATGTCACAATAACGATTGGCGGATGCGGAGCAGCGANGGTGCCCAGTTCGGGAATGGTGACTTGAAAATCGGACAGTGCTTCGAGCAAAAATGCCTCAAATGGGGCGTCAGTGCGGTCCAACTCGTCGATGAGTAAAATGGGTGGGCCCTTTTCATCAGGTTGCATGGCCTGCAGCAAAGGGCGTTTAATCAGGTAGTGATCGCTAAAAAGCTCAGCCTGCAACGCGTCGCGATCCGCGCCTCCTGCGGCTTCCGCNGTGCGAATTGCCACCATTTGCGCCGGAAAATTCCAATCGTAAACAGCCGTCGATGCATCCAGCCCTTCATAGCACTGCAGACGGATTAATGACCGGTCTAATGCCAAAGCCAAGGCTTTGGCTATTTCAGTTTTGCCAACGCCTGCCTCACCTTCCAAAAACAACGGTCGATTGAGCCGNAGAGATAAGAAAACCACCGTTGCCAAAGATCTATCAACAACATAATTTTGTGCAGCCAGCATATTTTGNAGAGCATCAATTGATTGAATTTGTGTCATTCTTTCACCTCTTTGAGCTATAGCTGCATCTTGTGCTCTGCGGGTCAACCCCATGCAGTNCGCCAAATGTTGATTTTGATAGCACGGATACGCGAAAGTCGACCAAAACACAGACTGAGGCAGATCGGTTATGACGGCTTTTTGGCAGAGGGCAGCGCACCGCTAAATTGGAACATGGCNCAAACCTCCCTTTGGGTTTTTGACACTGTTGTTCAAAACTCACCCAACACGAGCTTGCACATGGCCGCTTTACAATTTTATCTTTGGGCTATGTTCAAAGAAATTATGCGCAGAGGTTTCAAAAATCATGTGCTTTTGTGAGCTCTGCACTGGTACAACCGATCAGCTTTGTGTAATGCCTGCCGCATGAGNGATCTGCTAAAANTGNCCCGCCCCGATGATTTNCACCTNCACCTGCGGGATGGCGCTATGCTCAAGGCAGTGCTGCCTGCGAGCNCAAGGCATTTTGCCCGTGCTCTTATCATGCCAAATTTNGTGCCGCCCGTAGTCACCGCAGCGCAAGCGAGCGCCTATCGAGACGAGATCTTGAGCGCATTGCCAGATGATCTGCCTTTTGAGCCTTTGATGACACTTTATCTGACCGAGGACACTGACCCAAACGATTTAAGTGCAGCTTATCAAAGCGGTTTGATCCGTGCGGTAAAATTGTATCCTGCAGGCGCCACGACCAATTCAGCCTCAGGCGTGAGTAACTTTGAACGGGTTCGGCCAGTGCTTGAGCGGATGGCCGATATNGGCTGCCCGCTTTGTGTGCACGGCGAAGTCACCGACGATGCAGTTGATATTTTTGATCGNGAAGCGGTTTTTATTGACCGCGTGCTTGATCCGCTACGCCGCGCCACNCCGGAACTNCGGGTCGTGATGGAACACATCACGACCGCGCAAGGCGTTGATTATGTGCAGGCGAATGACGATGGTTTAGGAGCAACGATCACCACCCACCATCTGTTTTTAAACCGCAATCATATATTGGTTGGGGGTATAAAACCACATTNCTACTGTTTGCCCGTGGCCAAACGCGAAGAACACCGGCTTGCCCTGCGCAAAGCNGCCACNAGCGGCGATGATCGNTTTTTCCTCGGCACAGACAGCGCGCCGCACCTTGATCATGACAANGAAAGCCCCTGTGGCTGTGCCGGTTGCTTTACAGCGCTGAACACAATGCCGCTTTTGGCACATGTTTTTGAAGAAGAAGGCGCACTGGATAAGCTTGAAGCTTTCACCAGCCATAACGGAGCGCAGTTCTACGGCCTGCCTCTAAGCCAAGGCTTTTTGACACTTAGAAAATCAGAGCAGCCTGTGCAATTTGCTAAATCAGTGTCCTCTGATGAAGGGGATGTAACGATTTTTGATCCAGGTGTTGAGATTTTTTGGCAGGTTGAAAATATATCACTATGACCGGAAATGACCGAGGCGGTATGAACCAAACATGACAAAAACAAACCTTAAAAGGAAAACGAGAAAATGATACCCAGCAGCTATCCTGAGCAATCCGAAATCGCCCGGTTAACCGCACGCATGCTGCTGGAAATTCAAGCGGTGGACTTTAACAGCAGCGACCCTTTTACGCTTGCGTCTGGTCTACAGAGCCCAACCTATGTTGATTGCCGTAAGCCGATCAGCTATCCGCGCATTCGCAGCACTTTGATGGATTTCATGACCGTCACGGTCATGCGAACTGCAGGCTTTGAGGCATTTGACAATATTGCAGGTGGGGAAACTGCAGGCATACCCTTTGCGGCGCTTGTGGCCGAGCGGATGGGACTGCCAATGAGCTATGTACGTAAAAAGCCCAAAGGCTATGGCCGCAATGCCCGTATTGAAGGCACGATGCAAGACGGCCAGCGCGTGCTTTTGGTTGAGGACTTGACCACTGACGGTGGCAGTAAACTTAGTTTTGTGGATGCCATTCGCGAAACCGGTGCCAGTTGCAACCATACTGCGGTCATTTTTTATTATGATATTTTTCCGCAAACTGAGAAAACTCTTGGCGACCACGGCGTCACTCTACATCATTTGTGCACTTGGTGGGATGTGCTTAAAGAGGCAAAAGCGCAACAGGCTTTTGATTCTGAAACCCTGTCAGAAGTTGAGAGCTTTCTGAACGCTCCAGTTGCGTGGCAGCAAGCACGCGAGAAGTAGGATCGGGTTAAAAGTCAATTATTTTGAGCCAGTTAGGGATCTAATCGGAAAATTTGCGCTATATTTTGTGGATTTGTGTACTTAAGCCACGAAATATGCTATTCCACAAGTTATCCACAGAAACATACAATTTGCCCCGAGATAGGCTTTGGCTTTATCACCTAGCGAAGATGATAACAGGACACCAATGAACAAGATCGCGGATATCAACACCCCGGCAGCCGACATACAATCACCCGACGTGATGCCGCATTCGATCGAAGCTGAACAACAGCTTTTAGGGGCTATCCTGACCAATAATGATATCTATGACCGGGTCGCAAGTATTATCAAACCTGAGCATTTTTTTGATCCCGTTCATGCGCGGATTTTTGAAGTTGCTGCGGCGCGGATCGCCAAGAACAATCTTGCCTCTCCTGTGACTCTAAACACATTTTTGCAAGATGACGAAGGACTGAGCGAATTGGGCGGAGCGGCCTATCTTGCGCGGCTTGCGGCCTCGGCCATCGCTGGTTTTGCGGTGCGTGACTACGCGCAGATGATTTATGATCTGGCGATCCGCCGTGAATTGATCCAACTGGGTCAGGATATTAGCAGCCGTGCGACAAAGGCAGATGTCGAACAAGAGCCAAAAGATCAGATTATCGAAGCCGAACAGGCCCTCTATAAGCTAGGTGAGGATGGTCAAAGCGAAAGTGGCTTTCAGTCCTTTTTGCGTGCGGTCACTTCGGCGGTGGATGTGGCCAATAACGCCTATAAACGCGAGGGTGGTCTGGCCGGAGTGGCCACAAACTTGATCGATATGGATAAAAAGCTTGGCGGTTTGCATAAATCTGACTTGCTGATTTTAGCTGGCAGACCATCTATGGGCAAAACATCATTGGCCACAAATATCGCCTATAATATAGCCAAATCCTACAAGCGCGGAACATTATCTGACGGCACCGAAGGCACGGTTGATGGTGGCGTTGTCGGCTTTTACTCGCTGGAAATGAGCGCCGAGCAACTGGCTGCGCGCATCCTTTCAGAAGCCGCCGAGGTGCCCTCTGACCAAATTCGGCGCGGTGACATGACCGAAACCGAGTTTCGCCGTTTTGTCGAGGCGGCAAAATCTCTAGAAAGTTGCCCACTTTTCATTGATGATACTGCTGCCCTGCCCATTTCGCAATTATCTGCCCGCGCGCGGCGGCTAAAACGTACCCACGGGCTTGATCTGTTGATTGTGGATTATTTGCAGCTGGTGCGTCCGGCATCGGCAAAAGACAGCCGAGTCAACGAGGTCTCTGAGATTACCCAAGGCCTAAAAGCCATTGCCAAAGAATTAAACATTCCAGTGATTGCTTTATCACAGCTCTCTCGCCAAGTGGAAAACCGTGATGACAAGCGCCCGCAACTGTCAGATTTGCGCGAATCAGGATCGATTGAGCAGGACGCCGATGTAGTGATGTTCGTGTACCGCGAGGAATATTACAAAGAGC
>PBSX01000097.1 GCA_002726375.1 Marinovum sp. | reverse complement strand
CTGACCACCGCCAGCGGTAAAATATGCCAGATTTCCAATTCACGCCGCGCCAGTTACGGCTATGATCAACGGCTCGAAGTGCATGGATCAAAGGGAATGCTGCGCGCTGAAAATACGTTGAAAAACGGGGTTGAGGTGGCCACGCAAAATGGGTTTCAAAAAGCGCCGGCGCAGCATTTCTTTTTAGAGCGCTATGAAGAAGCATACCGCCTTGAGATGGCGCATTTCATTGATGCTCTCAACAGTGGCCAAACACCTTCGCCTTCTGCCAGTGATGGGTTGCAAGCGCAGCTATTGGCTGATGCCGCGGCACAATCCCTGACAACCGGTTTGCCGGTTCAATTGGCAAACGATCCAGCGTAAAGACACGCAAGCTGACGCCAAAACAGCCGCAGGTATCCCTCAGCACTGGGGGAATTATGCTTTGGGAAATCCTTTGCATCTGCACCGATCACCGATATGCTGATCCCTGCGACAGGCAGGCAATTGAGACAATGAATTTCAAAACACAAAAACTTTTTGGACTACCCCCGGGTGTTGATTTCCCAAAGGCTCTGGTGGACGGCCTTTGCGCGCACTTCAAAACCTATCCACCGGATGCCTTGGCCCGCAGCCATATAATTGTGAACACCGAACGTATGCGGCGACGCATCCGCCAGCTTTTCTCCGCAAAATCCAATATTCTGCATCCCAAGGTGCATGTTCTCACCGATCTTAGCGGGTTTGCGACAGATCTGGAATTACCAGTGGCGCCCTCTTCGCTCAAAAACCGCTTTGAGCTAATTGCACTGATTGACAAGCTGCTGCAATCACAACCCGATCTGGCGGCACGGTCCGCACTGTTTGATCTTGCTGATAGCCTTGCCAGTTTAATCGACGAAATGCAGGGCGAGGCGGTTGATCCGGCAGCCATCAGCGCGCTGAATGTTTCCGACCAATCTGGCCATTGGCAACGCATGCAAGCGTTTTTGGGGATTGCGCAAACCTATCTGGATACCCGCCAAACTGAACCTGACAAAGAAGGGCTTCAGCGGAAAATTGTAAACCATCTGGCTGCAAAATGGATCAAGAATCCGATTTCCGAGCCAGTCATAATAGCCGGATCTACAGGATCGCGCGGCACCACGCTAGAGCTGATGAAGGCGGTCGCCCAATTGCCGCAAGGCTCTATTCTGCTGCCTGGGTTTGACTTTGATATGCCGCAACNAGCGTGGAACGATCTGGCCGAGGCGCTGAGCGCTGAGGATCACCCGCAATATCGATTTTATAATCTGCTTAGCATTTTGGGCCAGACCCCGGATCAGGTCGAACACTGGCCTATTGGTGATGCTGCACCCNATCCCAGAACTGCCTTGGTGTCCTTGGCATTACGCCCGGCCCCAGTGACCGATTGCTGGCTCGCCGAAGGGCCAAAACTTGCCAATCTTGCACAAGCTACCGAATCCATGACCCTGCTGGAAGCGCCCAATACGCGGCACGAAGCGCTCGCCATTGCACTGCGTCTGCGCCAAGCTGCAGAAGAAGGCCAAACAGCGGCGCTAATCACTCCTGACCGGCAGCTCACGCGGCAGGTGACAGCCGCACTTGATCGGTGGGGTATTTTACCAGATGACAGCGCAGGTATTCCGCTTCCGCTCACCCCGCCGGGCCGGTTTCTGCGTCATGTTTGCGGCCTGCTTGCCGGGCCTTTGACCACCGCCCAATTGCTCGCATTGCTCAAGCATCCCCTGACCCACACCGGCAGTGCACGCGGCGATCATCTTTTGCTCACCCGCGAGCTTGAACTGCATTTNCGCAAAAAGGCCATTCCCTATCCTGATACGGAAATATTAAAGCAATGGGCAGCTAGTCACCCTCATGACATAGCCACAGAGTGGGCCGAATGGGCAATCCGCTGTTTCACCGGCCAAAACACTGATGGCCAAAGTGCATTTTGTGACTTTTTCGATCAGCACATTCGCCAAGCCGAACTCATCGCTGCAGGATGCCAGCCACTGCCTGAGGAAGAAACCGGCACGCTTTGGGCCAAAAAGGCCGGCCAAGAGGCCTGCGCTGTGATTAATGATATCAAAGCTGCTTCCGCGCATGCAGGTATCATGTCAGTGCAGGATTATAGTCAAATCTTCAACGGAGTTCTAAACCAGAAAGAAGTGCGCGATCACGACANNCCNCACCCGCATCTGCTGATATGGGGCACCCTAGANGCGCGGGTNCAGGGGGCTGATCTGGTGATTTTGGGCGGTCTAAATGAAACAAGCTGGCCACAAGCGCCAAGCCCGGACCCCTGGCTCAATAGAAGGATGCGGCATGCGGTTGGACTTTTGCTTCCCGAGCGGCGCATCGGGCTTTCAGCGCATGATTTTCAACAGGCNGTAGCGGCAAAAAATGTCTGGATAACAAGGTCTGTTCGCTCTGATGATGCTGAAACCGTCCCGTCCCGCTGGCTCAACCGGTTAACCAATTTGCTCAGTGGGCTCACTGATAACGGCGGACCGCAGGCACTTGATGCAATGCAAGACCGCGGTGCGCACTACTTGGCATTTGTGGATCAATTTGAGGCCTGTGAGCCCAGAGCGCCGGCCACACGCCCAGCACCGCGCCCGCCGCTTTCCGCTCGCCCCACGAAGATTTCAGTAACNGATATTAAATCGCTGATCCGCAACCCTTATGCAATCTATGCCAAGCACGTNCTGAAACTTCTTCCCCTCGGCCCTTTGGACCAAGCGCCTGATGCCAAACTGCGCGGCATTATCGCCCACAGTATCATGGAAAATTTTATCAAGAACTGGACAAGCTCGCCATCCAAAGATCGGGTCAGTCAATTTTTAGAAATTGCCCGCACAACCTTGGATCAGAATGTTCCATGGGCTGTCAGCCGTATTTTTTGGCAGACGCGGATGCAAAAAATTGCACCCGATTTGATNGTNAAGGAAACTGACCGCCAGCGCCATGCCGAACNGGCTGCTTTTGAGCGTTTCGGCGAATTGGCCATCGAAGGGTTAAATTTTACCCTGACGGCCATCGCCGACCGGATTGACCAGGCAGAAGACGGTAGGCTGCGCATTTATGACTATAAAACCGGNACGCCCCCGACACCCGATCAACAACGCGTTTTTGATAAACAATTATATCTAATGGCTGCAATTGCCGAACANGGCGGGTTTAAANAAATCGACTCTGCGCCAGTGGCAACGGCCGCTTTTATTGGCATTGGTGGAAAGTACAAAGAACAAATCGCGCCTTTTGACGATGAGCCGCTCGATAGCGNGTGGGAAAAGTTCAAAGACTTAATCGCGTCATATCAATNNTATGAGCAAGGCTATAGCGCGCGTCGGGCGCTCTTTAGCGTGAAAGATTTTTCCGATTATGACCAGCTGTCAAGATTTGGAGAATGGACCCTAAGCGATACGCCCGTACCAGAGGATTTAACATGATCCGCGATGCTGCCACCCAGCGCCAAGTGCAGGCTGCGCATCCCAATATGTCCACATGGCTATCTGCCAATGCGGGCTCTGGTAAAACCAAAGTTTTGACAGACCGTGTGGCGCGCCTATTGCTTAGTGGAATTTCGCCCGAACATGTTTTGTGTTTGACCTATACCAAGGCTGCAGCCAGTGAAATGCAAAACCGGCTGTTCAAAAGGTTGGGCAAATGGGCGATGCTCGGAAATAACACTCTTGGCCAAGAATTGATCAAGCTCGGGCTTGACAAACCCCCTGATCAGGCCACTTTGCGCCGCGCGCGCACGCTTTTTGCCCGCGCCATAGAAGCGCCGGGTGGGCTAAAAATTCAAACCATCCATTCCTTTTGCGCGACAATTTTGCGGCGCTTTCCGTTGGAAGCTGGTGTGAGCCCCCAATTCAAAGAAATGGAAGAGCGGGCCGCAGTTCTTTTGTGCGGCGAAGTTTTGGAAACCATGGCGCAGTCAGCAGAGGCGCCATTGGTTGATGCGCTATCGCTCTATGCCGGTGAGCATTCTTTGGAAAAACTTGTTCAATCGGTGGTAAAATATCGCCACAAACTTCAGCTTATATCGCCCCGCAGCGAAATATGGGCGCGCTTTGACCTTGCGCCGGGCTTATGCGAAGCNACCGTTTTGTCAGAGNTTTTGAGCAAAGAGCATCTCGATTTGATTGCCCGNATTATTCCCCATTTGGANGGGGGCGGGAAAACAGATGTTAAAATGGCCGNCCAATTGCGCCGGATCACCAACGCCTCTTTNAGTGCCCTNGCGATCCTTGAAGGCGTATTTTTGTTNGGCNGCTCTGCTAAAAACCCTTTCGGGGCCAAAATTGGCAAGTTTCCCGGCAAAGATTTGCGCCTTGGGGCCATGGCCGAAGATATGCCTGAGTTAGAAGGGCTTATGCTGCAAGTCGAAGATCTGCGCGAGACACGGCTTTCCTTGCAAGCGGCGGAGAAAACAGCCATTTTGCATGAATTTGCTGCCGGATTTCTACCCCGCTATGAACGCCAAAAACAGCTGCGTGGTTGGCTTGATTTTGATGATTTAATCTTAAGGGCACGCAATCTTTTAAGTGATCCCATAGTGGCCGACTGGGTGTTATACCGTCTGGATGGCGGCATTGATCACATTTTGGTGGATGAGGCCCAAGATACCAGCCCAGTACAATGGGATGTTATCCAATCCTTGGCCCAAGAGTTTACCAGCGGCCAAGGCGCGCGCGCTGGCGTGCGGCGAACCATTTTTGTCGTTGGCGATAAAAAACAGTCGATTTATTCGTTTCAAGGCGCTGATCCCACCGAATTTGATCGCATGAAGCGAGAGTTTTCCGAGCGGCTCAAACAAAGTGAAACACCTCTTTTAGACACCACATTAGAATATTCTTTTCGCTCTTCGTCTGCGATCCTCAGCGTGGTTGATCAAACCTTTCAAGAGCATATCAGCTCTGGCTTTGCAGCGGACCAAAAGCACCGTGCTTTCAAAACTGATTTACCTGGCCGAGTTGATTTGTGGCCGGTCATTGATCCTGTAGAACGGCAAAAAGATACCGAATGGCAGCGGCCAGTGGATTTGCTTGGACAAGACAATCATCTGGTGCAACTCGCCAATGAAGTTGCTCGATCCATTGATCAAATGATTTCAAGCCGTACTCCTTTGCCGCTGGGTCCGGATGAAAAGGGCAACTATCCTGCGCGGCCCGTTGAGCCGGGTGATTTTTTAATCTTGGTGCAGCGTAGGTCAGATTTGTTTCATGAAATCATTCGAGCCAGTAAAGCCAGAAATTTGCCAATTGCAGGCGCTGATCGGCTTAAAGTAGGGGCAGAGCTTGCAGTGCGAGACTTGGCAGCATTGTTGTCCTTTCTTGCTACGCCTGAAGATGATCTTTCCCTAGCTATCACGCTGAAATCGCCGCTTTTTAATTGGGATGAACAAAGGCTGTTTTCTCTAGCACATGGGCGAGGAAAACAATTTTTGTGGCAAAAAATGCGAAGCGCCTCCGATGAATATCAAGCTGAATTGACCGTGCTTCATGACCTTTTGCAACAGGCTGATTTCCTACGACCCTTTGATCTGCTGGAACGTATTTTATCGCGCCATGATGGGCGGTCAAAAATCCTATCACGTTTGGGCCTAGAAGCTGAAGATGGGCTTAACGCGCTTTTGTCACAAGCGCTGTCATATGAACGAAACGACGTGCCAAGCCTCACAGGGTTTTTGGTCTGGATGGAAACCGATACACTGGAAATCAAACGTCAAATGGACAGTGCAGGAAACCAGATACGGGTGATGACTGTGCATGGTGCCAAAGGCTTGGAATCACCAATAGTTATCCTACCTGATTGCGCGCATCGCCAAATGCGGTTGCAAGATGAATTAATTAATGCTGCAGACGGGGTGATTTGGAAAACAAAATCTGATGAAATGCCTGATGCGGTGCGACGAGCTGTGGCTGAAAAACAGCAATCAGAGATTTATGAGCGCGACCGTTTGCTTTATGTGGCCATGACGCGGGCGGAAAAATGGCTTATGATTGCTGCTGCAGGCGACATCACGGGCGAGCCAACGGCGTGGTACAGCAAAGTCCAAAGCGCGATGGAGCACACGGGTGCGGTTAGATACTCTTTTGGTCTCGGTGACGGTCTTCGGGTTGAACATGGTACTTGGCCAAGCAGTGCCAAAGTTGGTTCCAGCAAAGAAGGCGCCATTTCCATTTCTCTTCCGGACTGGATAAACAGCCCGCCCCCCGAAACGCATCAACCAAAGGCGCCTCTTAGCCCGTCAGAACTTGGCGGCGCTAAGGCACTTCCCCATGAGGATAATTCGGATGAGGCCGCCGCTAAAAAGCGCGGCATTCAAATTCATAAATTGCTCGAAGTACTTCCTGATGTGGATCAAAGGCTCTGGCCACAGCAAGGCACTTCTATTTTGGCAGCAGCCGGGGTTGCGGCCGCGCCGCTTGAATTTTCTGCGTTGTTGAGCGAAGCAGCCGGTGTGCTTCAAAACCCTGATCTAAGCTTTTTATTTTCTCCGGAAGCCTTATGCGAAGTTGGTATTTCTGGGCAACTTTCCCCACAGCACGCAGAACAGATGAATGGTGTTATTGATCGGTTGTTGGTTTGGGATGATGATGTTTGGGTTGTTGATTTCAAAACAAACGCAAATGTCCCAGGCACGCCATCGGAAGTGCCCTTGGGATTATTGCGGCAGCTCGGGGCATATGCGACTGCCGTTGCCAGGCTTTATCCGCACCATACAGTTAAACCAGCGATTTTATGGACAAAAACAGCGCTATTGATGCCGATTAGTTACGCTTCGGTGGCGGCGGAAATTTCTAAGGTCGAGCTCTCTTGACGTTTGAACGGTGCAACCCTAGTTTTGCAATGAGCGAGCAGGTCACGATAGGAGACAAAAATGGCGACAGTAGCTGTAACAGATGAAACTTTTGACGCAGAAGTAAAAAACTCAGACATTCCTGTTGTGGTCGATTTTTGGGCAGAATGGTGTGGTCCCTGCAAGCAAATCGGTCCAGCATTGGAAGAGCTGTCCAATGAAATGGAAGGGCAGATTAAAGTCGTCAAAGTGGATGTAGATAACAACCCTAATTCACCCGCAGCGATGGGTGTTCGCGGAATTCCCGCTCTTTTTATCTTCAAAGATGGTCAGGTGATTTCCAATCGTGCAGGGGCGGCGCCGAAGGCAGCCTTGCAAAGCTGGATACAAGACTCAATTTAATCCACTGGTGACAAATATTTGAACATCTGCCACATTTGTTCCGGTAGCGCCGGTGATGAGTAGGTCATTTGCCAAGGACAGGGCGTGGTAACTATCGCTGTTGTCCAATAATTTTGTGATGTCTCCGCCCGCCGTCAGGATTCGTTCAGGGGTTTTTGCGTCCACTAGCCCACCAGCGGCATCAGTGGGCCCATCGCGCCCATCTGTGCCTCCGCTTAGGAATACCCAATTTCTAGGCATGCTTTTTAGATTTAGTGCAACCCTTAGTGCTAATTCCTGATTGCGACCGCCGCGACCAGACCCAGAAACATTAACCGTTGTTTCGCCGCCCCATAAAAATACTTGAGGGCCGTTGGGTTTTTGTCCTTTGATGAAATTTGCTATCTCTAATGAGGCCTCTTTAACGTTTCCTTGCAAATTATCAGACACTAATTGGGGATTCCAATTGTCTGCTGCTGCGTGCATTGCATTTAGACTATACAAATTTGAACAAATAAGCTGATTTTGGACCTGTTGCAGCGTATCAGAATTCTTAGAGGTACCGTTATTTAAATGCCGCTGAACATTTTTTGGAAGCTTTTCAAAATGTCCGCGTGAGCGCAGCAGTTTAGCGGCCTGCTCGGCTGTGCCAATAGGTGATACAGTTGGGCCGCTTGCAATTACACGCAAATCATCGCCAATGACATCAGAAATGATTAGAGATCGCACAGGCGCGGGTGATGCCAAACACGTCATCCCTCCGCCTTTTAAGCGTGATAACTGCTGCCGGATTAAATTCATTTCCCCAATTTCGTAACCATTGCTAAGCAAAAGTTCATTGGTTTTGATTTTATCTTGCAGTGTAATGCCTTCAATTGGAGATGGTAAAAGTGCAGATCCACCGCCAGAGATTAACGTTAGAATGAAATCTGAAGACCCCGCTTTTGTTAGGATCTCGGTTATTCGCTCTGACGCCTTTAATCCATTTTCATCGGGAACCGGATGACCTGCGGCAATTACCTCACAGCCTTCTATTGGGCGCGCATTTTCGTAATTTGTGACTGCAATGGCTTGAACAGTTGCACTTTGCGGCGCGTGATCCATCGCTTCTTTAATCATTGCACAGGCAGCTTTACCTACGGCAATCAAGATTAACCGACCGTCTGGCAAAGCTGGAAGAGGTGCCGCGCTCAATGAACGCTGCACCGCGCTTGCAGGCTCTGCTGCCTGAATTGCATGGTCGAAAAGTGATCGCGCGAAGAGCCGTTGCTGTGTCATCAAATTGTTGATTATATTTATGCTGATTCTATCTGTTTTACTTTTTCTCTTAACACTTCGGCCTGCCGAATAGAAGCATAGTCGATCAATCGGCCTTCAAGAGAAACTGCGCCTTTTCCAGCTGCTTCTGCATCCGCCATAGCGCTTAATATCCGGCTTGCGCGATCCACTTCACCCTCTGA
>PBSX01000096.1 GCA_002726375.1 Marinovum sp. | reverse complement strand
AATATTTTAGGGCCTCTTACCAATCCCGCCGGGGTGAAATTTCAACTCACTGGCGCCTATTCGCGTGACTTAATTCGACCGATGGCCCTTACGCTTGGGCAATTGGGATCAAAAAGGGCCTGGTTGGTGCATGGCAGTGACGGCACTGACGAGCTGGCGATTTCAGGGATCAGTTGGGTCTCGCAGCTGAATGAAAATGGAACAGTTGACGACTTTGAGACCCACCCAGAAGAATTTGGGCTTCCAGAGCATGACTTTGAGGACATTCTTGGGGGCAGCCCTGCGGAAAATGCAAAGGCGTTTAAAGCACTACTTGACGGCGAAATTTCCGCGTATCGAGATGCCGTTTTGCTCAACTCTGCAGCAGCTTTGCTAGTTGCGGGCATTACCACAGACAAGAAGCAAGCCGTAGAGTTGGCGCGCGAAAGTATCGATAGCAAAGCTGCGAAGCGAAAAATAGAAATGCTTGCGCGTTTGACTTCGGAGGCACAATGACCCAAACAGTTCTCGACCGTATCAAGGCCTATAAACTTGAAGAAGTAAAAGCGGACAAGCAAGCCAAACCATTATCTTTAGTAGAAGATGAAGCCAAAGCCGCATCGCCGCCCAGAGGGTTTTATGCGAGCCTCAGGGCTGCCACTAAAACGGGTTACGGCCTGATTGCAGAGATTAAAAAAGCCTCACCTTCAAAGGGCCTTATTCGCCATGATTTTGATCCTGCCACTTTGGCAAAAGCCTATCAGGCCGGAGGCGCAACATGTTTATCGGTCTTAACGGATACCCCCAGCTTCCAAGGTGCAAAAGAATTTCTACCTTTGGCGCGCAGTGCAACATCCCTTCCAGCGCTTCGCAAAGACTTTATGTACGACACCTATCAAGTGGTCGAAGCAAGAGCTTTAGGGGCAGACTGTATTTTGATAATCATGGCGTCGGTTTCTGATAGTCAGGCTCTAGAACTGGAAAGCGCGGCAAATGCCTGGGGAATGGATGCCTTGATCGAAGTCCATGACAGGCAAGAATTAGACCGGGCGCTTGATTTGAAGTCTCCGATGATAGGCATAAACAACCGTAATCTAAAAACTTTTGAAACATCTTTGGACGTTACCCGAACACTGTCCCAGATCATTCCCAAAGATCGTTTATTGGTATCTGAATCGGGGCTAAATACTTCCGTTGACCTTGCAGATATGACATCCTTTGGTGCGCGTACGTTTTTAATCGGCGAAAGCCTTATGCGGCAAAAGGATGTGACTTTGGCAACGAAAAATCTGCTATCCAACCCAGTGATGGAGAAAGCGTAATGTCCGGTTTGTCGCATTTTGACAAGGATGGAAACGCACATATGGTTGATGTTTCGAAAAAGGACTATTCCGAACGTGTAGCGATTGCAGTTGGATGCATTAAGATGCAGCCACAAGCATATGAAATTATTTCTAAAGGGGGCGCGAAAAAAGGGGACGTTATAGGTGTTGCACGCTTGGCCGGGATCATGGGCGCAAAAAAAACGCCGGATTTAATTCCACTATGCCACCCACTGTTCTTGAGTAAAATTTCTGTAGATTTATCCTTGGATCCCGATCTGCCCGGGGTTCAAATTCAAGCAAAAGTGAAGTCAAGTGGACAAACCGGCGTGGAAATGGAAGCTCTAACAGCCGTAAGTATTGCAGGTTTAACGGTGTATGACATGATGAAAGCCGTGGATAAAACAATGGAAATTGGGGCTATTCGGCTCAAATTTAAAGACGGTGGCAAATCGGGTCGTTTTGAAGCGTCATGATTTCGGTTGAAGCAGCCCTTGAGCATCTTTTTGAACTGATGGTGCCAACTGACATTGAAACTGTTCCCTTAGATCGGGCCTGCGGTCGAGTATTGGCAAAATCTGTCGCTGCTCATCGCGATCAACCGCCCTTTTCGGCATCTGCTATGGATGGCTACGCTATTTCAGAACAAGTAATCTCCACTGGTTTGGAGTTTAAAATTATTGGAGAATCTGCTGCAGGACATAGATTTAATGATTCTGTTCATGCCGGACAAGCTGTACGTATTTTTACTGGGGCGCCGATTCCCAAAAATGCAAACCGTGTTATCATTCAAGAAAATGTAAAGCGTAGTGGCGATAAAATTATCATTCATAGCGCTGAAGATACGGCTGATCATATTCGCGTTTCTGGGGCTGACTTTATGTCCGAGTATAAGGTTCAACCGCCAAAGCTCTTAACCCCATCGGATATCGCTCTTTTGGCAGCTATGAATGCGCCGCAGATATCCGTACACAAAAAACCTTTGATTGCTTTGATTTCAAATGGTGATGAACTGGTCATGCCGGGACAAAATCCGAGTGAGGATCAAATAATTGCATCAAACACCTTTGGCCTAGCCGCTTTGCTTCGCGCACACGGGGCAGTGCCGAGGATATTGCCGATCGCAAAAGATAACATGCCGTCTCTGCAAACGGCTTTGCATCTTGCTGAAGGTGCTGACCTCATTGTGACAATAGGAGGTGCCTCGGTAGGTGATCATGATCTGGTTGCAAAAGCAGCGACTGAGATAGGGTTTGAGCAAAATTTCTATAAAGTGGCCATGCGTCCAGGAAAACCGCTTATGGCGGGGCGTTTGGGCAACGTTGCTATGATTGGTTTGCCGGGAAACCCTGTTTCAGCCATGGTATGCGGTCATATATTTTTGATCCCTATGGTGCAGTCCATGCTGGGTCTTGCACCTTTTCAAAGACAGAGATTTACAGCTAAACTGGCCCATGATTTGGCTGCAAACGGCCCCAGAGAGCACTATATGCGCGCAAGTTTACGCTCTGATGGTTTGCACGTTGAAAAACGTCAGGACAGTGCTCTTTTAACTGTTTTGTCGCGGTCAAATGCTTTGGCAATTAGGCCACCATATGCGCTTTTTGCCGCCACTGGATCTATTATTGAATACATAGCTATTTGATAGAATTCAGCCCAAGGGTTGACACAAACCAAGAACACTTATAGAACAAAGGAAAACAATCTAGGCAGGAGGCACCCTATGCTGACCCGAAAACAACTGGATTTATTGAGCTTTATCAATGCAAGACTGCAAAAAGACGGTGTACCACCCTCTTTTGACGAAATGAAGGAAGCCTTGGATTTGCGTTCAAAATCCGGCATCCACCGTTTGATTACTGCATTGGAAGAACGCGGCTTTATAAGGCGGCTCGCCCATCGAGCCCGTGCGATAGAGGTTGTTAAGCTACCAGAAACACTCGGAGGCGAGGCTACAGGCTTCCAGCCTCAAGTGATATCAGGCGGCAAACCCGATGAACGGCCCNCNAAGGCNACACCAGTAGAGGCAATTCATGCTNTAGAATTGCCTGTTATGGGCCGCATTGCNGCGGGCGTTCCGATTGAAGCAATTTCCCAAGTATCCCACAATGTTGCCGTNCCCGGGCAAATGCTCCGAGGTGGGGGCGATCATTATGCTTTAGAAGTTAAAGGNGACTCGATGATTGATGCCGGGATAAACGATGGCGATGTGGTTGTTATTCGCGAAACTAAGACTGCAATTAATGGCGATATCGTGGTGGCGCTTGTAGAAGACCAAGAAGCAACCCTAAAGCGGTTTTTCCACCGCGGTGAAGCCATCGCNCTTGANGCGGCTAACCCTGCGTATGAAACGCGAATTCTGCCACAGGAAAAGGTCAAGGTCCAAGGACGACTTGTTGGANTAATCCGCACNTATTGATTAAAGGCCCTAGCGNTTAAATCGTCTCCACCNNGGTGGAGACCATANGCGTGTTTTACGTTTATCCAGTGTCACGTTTNTTTTTTCAATCTTTCCGCTTGCGTCGCGCCAGATCGCTAAGGATCCGGTTTCTTCTAAGTCTTCCTGATTATAAATTACGCAATTCCCTATGATATTTTGGGGGACAATTGATATATGAATTTCGTTTGATTTGCAGTGAACTATTTTCGNCGCAAGTCGTTTCGACCANTGGTGGAAAATAAATGGTGGCCTTTGATTTTTCCAGCGAACATGCGCACCGCTTTGGTTTGTTTTTTCACCATCATTTTCAAGCCAAATTCGAGCAACAAAACCAGCGCCTTTGGGCTTGCTGATGGCCCTGCCCTCTGATGTCATTACACCCACTAATGCGCCTCTGTCGGCAATTAGAATATCTGGCCTTTGCGTTTGATACCAGGACATGCCTGCGGCAAAAATTCCGATAACTCCCAACATACGCAGACGGCTTTGCCAGAGCGAAAATTGTAAGATGGCTACCATACCGAGTGCGAGTATCCACGTTTNAGGCATGNCAATGCCTGATACCGCATTTTTTTGGTTGGCAAAAAACGTGGCNACTTTTAAAATCCACGCCAAGCCAAAATCGACAATNCAAAGCCCAATTATTTCTGNACCAAAGGGCATTAATGAAACAGATAAAATTGCNCCTGGTGCAACCAACGCCCCCATAACTGGAACGCTAAGTATATTTGCAATCAATCCATAATGAACAATTTGATTAAAATGAGCTGCTGCAATNGGGGCTGTGGCTAAACCTGCGATGAGTGAGGTTAAAATAACTGTTAGTATGGGGGAAAACCATTTTTTGGGATGCCCCTGCCGACGATTGTTTATCCATCGAAAGCTAACAACCAACGCAAATGTGGCCGCGAAAGACATTTGAAAGCCTGCCNAAAGCAAAGACTCGGGGNGGTAGATTAAAATCANCCATGCAGCCAAAGCAACAGCGCGTAAACTTAAAGCGCGCCGATCAAATAATATCGCGCAAAGCATGAGTGAAACCATTAGAAATGCTCGCTGAGTAGCAATATTGAAGCCTGATAAACCTAAGTAAATAAAAGCAAATATTAATGCCCCGAGTGCGGCAATTTTTTTTGCTTTTGAGCGTAGAATAAAAATNGGTAACGATATTAAAACNCAACGCAAAGCCGCAAATATAACGCCGACCAATAATCCCATGTGCAATCCGGAAATTGCCAATAGATGTGCCAAGTTTGATCTACGAAGGGCAATAACGTGCTCTTGTTTGATACCGGATNTGTCACCGGTNATAATTGCCGCTGCAAATCCTGAAGTCCTTTCTGGTAAATTCTTTTGTAATCTTTTGGAAAATTTCATCCGGTATTTGAATAATGCTAAATCCATTGTTTTGCCTGCTGGCTGCAATAGAATAACCGGCTTGCGCGTNTACCCAACTGCACCAAGTTTTAAAAACCAGGCATGCCGACGAAAATCAAAGNNGTCTGGCNCNACTGGGCTTTGCGGCGGCATCATGAAGCCTGTCGCCTGANTGATCGATCCAGGATTNAAATTCTGNTCGGCTGATGTGGAAAGAAGCGAAAGGCGAACACGATGCGGCGTACGCCCAGAAGATATTTTCCCCATCTTCACTTCATCAAGCGTTATTCGTAAAGCGTCAGAACTTGATTTATCAATGGCAATGATCCGACCCTCAATCGGTCCGTAATAACGGTATTTNAAAACAGGGGCGGATACTTGGTTTGCACGAAAGGCTGCAGCAAAAAAACNGAGGCAAACAATCAAAATAGCGCCAAATACTACACGAAAAGCGATTGATGAAAAAATGAAAACTCCGATAACGCATAGAGCGAAGGTACTGATCCATATATATTGTGAAAAATTTGGCTCATTTGGCAGTTCAAAGTACGCGCCTATACCGAAAGCNAAAAAGACCGNGCTCCAGTTAAACCAATGTGCACGTTGGTTAAGAATTTCATGTTCTAACGCAGAGTTAATTCTGCCCATGCTTGTTCTTACCTGATGGTGTCGTTAGATATGGCCAACATTAACTTTGCCTCCTTTCTGAAAGGTTAATTTAACCATGGCCCAAGTCGTTACCCGGATCGCTCCTTCGCCCACGGGGTACATGCATATTGGAACTGCTAGAACCGCCCTGTTCAACTGGCTTTATGCCAGGGGACGTGGTGGTAAATTTCTGCTGAGAATAGAAGATACCGATCGCACGCGGTCAACGCCTGAGGCAACCGAAGCGATTTTAGGAGGGCTAGAGTGGCTTGGGCTTGATTATGATGGTTCAGCGGTTAGCCAATTTGAACGTGCGCCACGCCACATCGAGGTTGCGCAGCATTTGCTTGCATCTGGCAAGGCTTATAAATGTTTTGCAACACAAGAAGAAATCGCCAAATTTCGCGAGCAGGCAAAAGCTGAAGGCCGCTCCACTTTATATCAAAGCCCTTGGCGCAATGTCACCGACCCGGCACAGCACCCAGATGCTGCATATGTCCTTCGTATCAAGTCACCCGAAAGCGGAAACACGGTTATTCAGGACCAAGTTCAAGGAGATGTAAGCATCAAGAACGATCAACTTGATGATATGATCCTGTTACGTTCTGACGGTACCCCGGTTTATATGTTGTCAGTTGTTGTTGATGATTATGATATGGGAGTGACCCATGTTATCCGCGGCGATGATCATCTCAATAATGCTGCACGGCAAATGATGATTTATGAGGCAATGGACTGGCCTCTTCCGATTTATGCCCACATACCGCTGATTTTTGGCGAAGATGGAAAGAAGCTGTCCAAACGTCACGGAGCAACCTCGGTGCTAGACTACGCTTTAATGGGCTATCCTGCCGCCGCTATGCGGAACTATCTGGCACGTCTGGGTTGGAGCCATGGCAATGACGAGTATTTTACAGACCAAGACGCTCAAAATTGGTTCGATTTGCCGGGGATCGGTAAGTCACCAGCGAGGTTTGATCACAAAAAACTACAAAATTTATCCGGTCAGCATATTGCTGCCTCTGATGATGCCGCGTTGCTGCAAGAAGTGCTCAACTTCCTTACTCTAACCGATGATGTCGGTCTACATCAGATAGTGGAAAGCCGCCTTTGTACTGCGTTATATTGTCTCAAAGAGCGTGCTAAGACATTCCCTGAACTTATTGAAAAAGCTGCTTTTATCTTGCGTAATCGCCCAATTAAACTAGATAGAAATATGGAAAAGAATATAACTAATGCGTCTCAAGACATGTTGATAACATTGACGCCGCAGTTGCAAAATGTTAGCTGGTCGCGAACTGCGTTGGAAGCTTTGACCAGTCAGGTCGCAGAAGCGCATGGCGTCAATTTTGGAAAGTTGGCGGGCCCATTACGGGCTGCTTTGGCGGGGAAAGCAGTAACGCCAAGCGTGTTTGATATGATGTTGATTTTGGGACGCGATGAAACAATAGCGCGTCTAAGTGACATGCAAAAGCGTGGAGCATCTTGAGGTGGCCATGTTGTTTAAAGATGAAAGCGGTCTCGGGCGAGGATGGAATGAATATCTCGCTATAGCTGAGCGCAAGTAAAGAAGAAGGGGACGACTATGGATAACGAAAGCAGAACGGCAACGCTAACAGTGAATGGGCAAGAACACGAATTGCCCATGTATTCCCCGTCGGCGGGACCTGATGTAATCGATATTCGCAAGCTTTATGCTCAAACTGGTCTTTTCACTTATGACCCAGGGTTTACTTCAACAGCAAGCTGCGACAGTACAATCACCTATATTGATGGCACCAAAGGCGANTTNCTGCATCGGGGTTATCCTATCGACCAACTAGCGGCAAAGTCGCATTTTTTAGAAGTTTGCTTTCTTCTACTTTATGGTGATCTGCCTTCGCCCACNGAACTGGAAGATTTTGAAAGCCGCGTAACCAATCATACAATGATACATGAGCAAATGATGTATTTGTTCCGGGGCTTTCGCCGCGATGCGCATCCCATGGCTATTATGAACGGCGTTGTCGGCGCTATGTCCGCGTTTTATCATGACAGCACTGACGTATCTGATGCATGGCAACGCGAGGTTGCCTCAATCCGGATGATTGCAAAAATGCCNACGATTGCTGCAATGGCTTACAAGTATACCATTGGGCAGCCATTTATTTATCCAAGAAATGACATCGACTATGCGTCTAATTTTCTACGTATGTGTTTTGCTGTACCGGCTGAGGATTATGAAGTTAATCCTATCCTGAGCAGAGCGATGGATCGAATTTTCACATTGCATGCTGATCATGAACAAAATGCCTCGACCTCAACAGTGCGGCTAGCGTCCAGCTCGGGTGCAAATCCATTTGCTTGTATAGCTGCTGGTATAGCCTGCTTGTGGGGACCATCGCATGGGGGCGCAAATCAAGCCTGTCTTGAAATGCTCAAAGAAATTGGCTCTGTNGANAGNATTCCNGAGTATATNGAAAAGGCNAAGGANAAAGATGATCCTTTCCGGCTTATGGGGTTTGGCCACCGTGTTTACAAAAACACTGACCCACGGGCAACAGTTTTAAAACAATCTGCAGACGAAGTTTTAGAATTATTAGGTGTCGAGAACAATCCTCTTTTGCAGGTTGCGAAGGAACTGGAAAAAGTGGCTCTGAATGATGCATATTTCATCGAAAAGAAGTTGTTTCCGAATGTAGATTTCTATTCAGGTATCATTCTTGAAGCTATGGGTTTCCCCACTTCCATGTTCACACCGATTTTTGCAGTCAGCCGGACCGTTGGATGGATTTCCCAATGGAAAGAAATGATTGCAGATCCGCAAATGAAAATCGGTCGTCCGCGGCAGCTTTANTTGGGCGCAACCCAAAGAGACTATGTGGATATTGAAAAACGATAAAATATCTTTTTAAAATTAAAAATGGCGCAAACACNTAGTTTTGCGCCATTTTTTATTCGATGTTAATGTTTGAAAACCTCAGTTACCGACCTTCAAATTTGGCCTCTCGCTTTTCTGTAAAGGCCAGCACACCTTCTTTGAAGTCCCGGCTTTGACCGCACATATTCTGTAGCTTTGCTTCAAGAGCCAACTGCTCATCTAAGTTATTTTCCGTTGATGCACGCAGCGCTTGCTTCAAATGGCCATAGGCAAATGTGGGTCCTGATGCTAGATGAGCGGCTCGCGCCATCCAGTGAGCGTCAAATGCGTCATCCTCAACCACCTCCCAGATNAGACCCCATTTTTCTGCCTGTTCGGCTGTGATTTTTTCGGCGAAAAGTGCAGCGCCCATTGCCTTTGCCATTCCCATGGCCCGAGGCATGATATAGGTTCCACCCGCGTCTGGGATTAGTCCTATTCTCGTGAAAGCTTGCATTAAATAAGAAGACTTCGACGCNATGACGACATCNGCTGCCAAAGCAAGGTTTGCCCCTGCCCCCGCTGCNGCACCGTTTAGCGCTGTTATGGTGGGTACGGGGCAATCTGTTATCGCCCGCAACATCGGTTCGTACTCATCCCGCAAGGTACGCTCCATATCGACCTGAGCTGCATTCGAGCGGTCGCCCAGATCTTGACCAGAACAAAAAGCCCGACCTGTTCCAGTGAGCACGACAACACGAACTTGTGACGCAATCCGTGTAACTGCATCGGCGATCTCTGCGCGCATTTGAGTGTTCAAAGCATTCATAACATCCGGCCGATTAAGTCGGATGCAGCCGNTATTATCTTTCAAATCTACTATTAGAGTTTGGTATTCCATTATNAACCTTCTCTATTTATTTCTCATCATGATTTATTTAACTGCCAAAATAAAACAATNTCATAATGGCAAAAAACAACTAAAACCTCACGTCAACGTCTTAAAATCTGATCCAATTTATCCTTTTCTTCATTGCTTAGGGGCGTGGGAACTACACTCTTTACGTTGCGGTTTCTAGTGATGATATAGGCTCCGCTGAAAATTAACGAAAGCAGCAAAGCGATTGGAGTTAAAGCCCATAAGATAAGGTTAACACCATTTGCTTGAGGGCGCAGCAAAACGAATTCACCATAACGATCCACTATGAATTCAAGAACCTCTTGGTCAGTTTCACCTTTCATCAGCCGTTCACGCACCAAAAGACGTAGATCTCGCGCAAGAGACGCGTTGCTTTCGTCAATGCTTTCGTTTTGGCACACCAAGCACCGCAAATTTTGGGATAAATCTCGCGCCCGGTTTTCAAGCATTGCATCAGATAGAATTTCATCTGGCTCTACTGCCCACCCCGGGATNGCAATCACCAACATTAAAACAAAANAAACCNGCTTGATCATAGTGTGCGGCTTTCTCGAGTGGGCGCGCGTTCGCGTCTTTGGCCAGCGGCCACCCGAAAACGCCGGTCAAACAGGCTAAATAATGCACCTANNGCCATCAAAACAGCACCGCCCCAAATCCAATTTGAAANCGGTTTTATATATGAGCGCACGACCCAAGTTTGATCCTCTTGTTGATCCCCTAAAGCAATATAAATATCGNTGAAGAGCCTATAATGGATAGCAGCTTCNGTTGTTGGCATTTGCGCCACGGGATAAAAACGNTTTTCGGGATACAATAATGCAACAAACCGTTCGTTCTTGCGGATANCAACAGACCCTACCGTTGTGTGATAATTGGGACCTGAGCGGCGTTGAACGTTTTTCAATGTNAATTCATAAGCACCAAAGGACCAGCTATCGCCAACGCCGACGGCACGGATATCTTCTTTTTGCCAAGCTGATAGTCCTGCAACCGCAAAAACCATTATACCAAAGCCACTGTGTGCAAAAAACTTTCCCCAGTCTGCTTTTGGTCGCCGTAAAATACGTGATAGGTTTATCCGCCGTCCAGAATGTCCAGCCAACTCTACAAGTGCACCTGAAATAACCCAAAACCCCAAAAATAGTCCTATTGGAGCCTGTAAACTTTTATCTGTTTGCCAAGACCAAACAACAGCTGCCAGCAGTAAAGATACAATTAAAACATAGCGCAATTTTTTAAATGGTCGTTTGAATTCTGCACGCTTCCACGCAAGCATTGCACCAATTGGCAGGATGAGAGCCAAAGCCATCATCAAAGGGGTGAAAACCAGATTAAAATACGGCGCGCCCACAGTAAGCTTTCTATCAAACAGCAGCTCTGCAATCAGCGGCCAAATCGTTCCAACAAAGATGACAAAAGCAGATACCGCTAATAAAATATTATTGGCAATCAGTGCGGTTTCACGACTAACCACCGCAAACACCCCTTGCGCTTCCATAACCGCCGCGCGCANAGCATATAGAACAAGAGCGCCGCCGATGAAAACGATTAAAATCAATAATATATAAAGGCCCCGCTCTGGATCATTGGCGAAGGCGTGAACCGAGGTCAAAATCCCTGAGCGCACAATAAATGTACCAACTAATGCGAAACCGAAAGCCAAAATAGCCAATAGTATTGTCCAGCTTTTNAGGCTCTCGCGTTTTTCNACCACAATCGATGAATGCAGTAAGGCCGCGGCTAAAAGCCAAGGCATGAAAGACGCATTTTCCACCGGATCCCAAAACCAAAAACCGCCCCAACCNANCTCATAATAGGCCCACCAACTGCCAAGGGCGATGCCTAAGGTTAAAAACATCCAAGCGGCCAANGTCCACGGCCTTACCCAGCGTGCCCAAGCGGCATCAACGCGGCCCTCAAGCAGAGCCGCGATAGCAAAAGAAAAGGAAACGCTCAATCCAACATAGCCAAGGTATAAAATTGGGGGATGAAAGGCCAAACCCGGGTCTTGAAGNAAGGGGTTTAAATCCTGTCCATCAAAAGGTNGAATNGGCATTCTTAGAAACGGGTTAGAGGTGAAAACCAAAAAACTAATAAAGGCAACCCCGATAGTGCCTTGGACTGCGATCACCCGCGCAAGCAGCGAAGGCGTAAGATTTTGACCAAACCAGCCGATACAGGCNCCGTAAAAAGCTAAAATAGNAACCCAAAGCAGCATNGAACCTTCATGATTGCCCCAAACCCCACTTATTTTATACAGCATTGGCTTTAGAGAATGTGAGTTGGAAACAACAATCTGAAGTGTGAAGTCTGATGCGATAAACGCNTAAGTTAAGGCCGCAAAAGACCCGCTCAGTAGGAAAAATTGTGCAGTGGCGGCTGGCGAAGCGACAGCAATGAGTTCTGGGCGCCGCAGATATAAACCAACCAAAGGCACAATGGCCTGNATGCAGGCCACAATCAGAGCNGTTATCAACGCAAAATGTCCAACTTCGGTCACCATGGTGGGAATATAATCTCCATTCATATCAGTGACCACATCAAAACAAAGGCCGATTGTCGCGGTGACGTTCTTAAAGTCTCACCTAATCAGTGGCAGGTTGAAACACGCCTTGTTCTTTTAANATNTCTACAACCTCTTTTGGCATATATTTTTCGTCATGTTTTGCTAGTATTTCNNAGGCTTGGAAAGTATTNTTAATGTANTTTCCGGTTCCTATCATGCCTTGGTTTTCGGCAAATAAATCCGGCAGAATACCATTAAATTCCACCTGAACCCGTGCATTTGTATCTGTTACAATAAATTTAATAANTTGGCCGCTACNCCGCACAATCGAGCCTNNTTCAANCAAACCACCTATTCTAAAGATTTCTGAGGGGTCTGGTGGGTCTTGCAAAACCTGACTTGGTGATCTGAAATAGTTTATANCATCGCGCAGNCCGTANCCGATGAGGGCAACGGATAATCCAAGCGCAATAAACATTAGAATTATAACTTGAATTCTGCGTTGCTTTTTAAGGTTCTTCACTCAGATCTCCACATGTTAAGGGAATAACGGAGCCATGGTCAAACCTGTGGTTTCTGGCAAACCAAGCATCAGATTAGCATTTTGAAGGGCTTGACCACTGCTGCCCTTGGTAAGGTTATCAAGCGCCCCGATCACAATTGTGCGTCCGGGTATTCTATCTCCTGCGATCCCTATATGACAAAGGTTGGATCCTCGCACATGGTGTGTGCTGGGCGTTTGCCCAAAAGGCAGTACGTGAATAAACGGTTCTTGCGCATAGGCATCGGCAAGAGTTTTATAAATTACGTCGGGCTCGCCCATAACATAGCCAGTTGCCAAAACACCCCGATTGACCGGAATTAAATGCGGCGTAAATTGGATTTTAACCGAACGTCCTGCAATCGCACTAAACTCTTGATCAAATTCGCCCAAGTGCCGATGGGTTCCGCCAACCGCATAAGCGTTATAGCCTTCTGATAGCTCAGCATGCAGTAGATTCTCTTTTAAAGCACGCCCTGCACCTGAAACGGCACATTTCAAGTCTAATATAATCTGGTCCAAATCAATCACGCCTGCCGCAATAAGCGGCCGAAGGATATATTGTCCAGTGGCGGCATTACATCCAGTCCCAGCAACCAGCCGTCCAATACGAATATCCTCGCGGTAAAATTCAGTTAGGCCATAGACTGCTTCAGCTTGCTCACGCGGTGCACTATGTGGATTGCCATACCATTTTTCATAGTCGTTTACGTCCCTCAGACGGAAATCTGCGCTTAAATCAACTATTTTTAGACTTTTAGGGAGTACAGATATAACTTCCTGAGAGGTTTTGTGGGGTAAAGCGCAAAAAGCCAAATCCACAGAGGAAAAGTCAACCTCTGAGACAGTGACCAAATCGGGCAATTCAAGATGTCTTAAATGTGGAAAAACCTGCTCAATTGATTGCCCTGCCTTACTATTGGCAATCAAGTGCTTGATCTTCATTGAGGGGTGTCCCGCAACGAGCCGTATCAACTCAGCGCCTGTGTAGCCAGAGGCACCAATTATTGCGATCTGATAGGTCATTT
>PBSX01000095.1 GCA_002726375.1 Marinovum sp. | reverse complement strand
GGCTCTGACGGACTGCCTCGATAGTGTCGGTTGTCGCCTGCAGGGATCCATTATTGACCACGTTGGAAAGCATCGTTTTCAGATTGTCTTCACCGGGAAATGGCTCCGTTCCGGTGTTCACCAGTTCCACTACTTCAGGGTTTATGTCACAGCCAAGTACCCGGTGTCCGCGAGTGGCGTATTGCACTGCAAGTGGGAGACCGATCTTTCCAAGGCCTACAACGGCAACACTTCTTTGGGTCATAGGGAAACCGCAGTTCCCGTTGACGCACTCTGCAAAATCGCTTCAGCTACTTGGGTCACCATGACTCCATGGTCCATCGTCACAATATCGGCAGGTAGCCCAAGGACGGCGTCCCGAAATGCCTCGTGTTCCAACCTGAGCGGCTCAGGCTTAGAAATCGCGTACCTGATCACGTCCCCTTCGAGAACGCCCCTGAAGTTCGCGACTCCGTCCCACTGAGTTGGTGTGCTTCCATTCTCGTAGAGCGTGATATCCGCGCTGAGAGTGTCTGCGACCAGCGATCCTCGTTCGCCGTTCACGATCGTGATGCGTTCCTTGACGGGCGATACCCAATTCACGAGGTGGTTCGCGATAACTCCCCCGCGCAGGTCCGCAACGACGGACACTAGATCCTCATGTTCGCGGCCGGCGCGGTGTCCCATCCTGGCGAATACCGATTGATAAGGGCTGTCCAGAATCCAGGACGTGAGATCGAGGTCGTGAGTGGCAAGGTCCTTGACCACACCCACATCAGCGATCCTCGCGGGAAACGGACCCTGCCGCCGCGTTGTCACCTGGAACACGGTTCCTAAATCTCCGCCACGGATCCGTTGACGCATTGATTGCAGTGCCGGGTTGTAGCGCTCGACATGACCGACCGCCCCGATCAAGCCAGCGCGGGAGAAGGCTTCCGCAACGCGGACAGCAGATTCAGTCCTGTCGGTTAGCGGCTTCTCCACTAGGGCGTGGATATGGGCATCGGCGAGCTCGAGGGCGACTTCTTCATGGAGCGCCGTGGGCACAGCCACGACGCAGTAATCGACACCCTCATCAATTAGTTCCCGTACGGATGAATAAGTCCCCTGCGAAGAGGCGTGATAGGGATCGACCACTCCCACGAGGTCAACACCTTCCATGGACCTAAGGACCCGGAGATGATGAGAACCCATGACTCCTAACCCGATTAACCCGGCTCTGAGATTCGCCATATCTATGATCCGACGCGAGCTAGCGAGTTGATTGAAGCAACGATGTGCTCACGCTCATCAGTACTCACGAGCGGATGCACGGGGATCGACAAGCACTCTTGAGATGCTCGCTCCGTTTCAGATAGACACAATCCGGATTCAAACGACGGAAGCCAATGGCACGGTGTTGGGTAATACACGCCGGTTCCGATTCCCCTGTTGGCTAGTTCGTCAACAAAGTTATCCCTATCGAGGTCCACGACACGAATCGTGTACTGATGGAAAACATGTTCCGCGCGAGGGTCCGACTCCGGCACGACAACTCCACGCAGATTGGTGGAGTAGAAGTCAGCATTGTCCNGACGGNTCTTGGTCCACTCTNCNAAGGATCTNAACTGGACGCGGCCGATGGCAGCTTGCATGTCCGTCATGCGGTTGTTCAANCCGGCAATCTCATTCTCATACCGGCGCTCNTGCCCTTGATTTCGNAGCAAGCGAAGGCGTCGCGCNACTTCCGGNTCTTCTACGCTGACNAGACCCCCTTCGCCTGTGGTCATGTTTTTCGTTGCGTAGAAGGAGAACGTGCCGGCATCCCCCCACGCCCCTACTGGCCTACCTTCGAGTGCAGCACCGTGTGCTTGCGACGCATCTTCAATTATGAAGATCCCTCTGTCCCGACAGACCTCTTGAAGTGCGGACATAGCCGCAGGATGTCCGTAGAGATGAACGGGCATGACCGCCCGCGTCCTCGGCGTNATGGCGGCNTGAACCGNNGCCGGATCTATACAGAAGTAGCGCGGTTCAATGTCAACGAANACCGGCTTCGCTCCNGTCAAGGCGACCGANTTGGGNGTCGCNGCAAAGGTGAAGGACGGNACGATCACTTCGTCNCCAGGNCCNATNCCNANGGCCAAGAGNGCNANATGCAGGGCCGAGGTGCCGGAATTGACNGCGANGCAGTGGCGNTCNGCCACNAGGGGTGCAAANTCCGACTCNAACGCCGCAACTTCAGCACCTTGNGTGAGNTGCCCGGACTCCAAGACCTGATCAACNGCCTGTCGTTCCAGCAGACCAATGTTCGGCCGGGAGATAGGAATCACTCATCATCCNNACGTAGGGAGCCGTCGCCGTCCATAACGTAACGCTCACGTGTCAGAGGGCAGGTCCACACTCCCTGATTCTCTTCGACTAGCCCGCGGCCTGCTCTCCCCACCCAACCCGCAGTTCGCGCAGGCACACCCACGACCAGAGCGAAATCCGGGACATCTCGAGTCACCACCGAGCCGGCGGCAACCATGGCCCATCGACCAATCCGTACGGGTGCCACACAGGTCGCGTGGGCACCGATCGACGCTCCCTCNCCCACCACNACGCCAACGGCNNNCCAGTCCGAAACGCCCTTNANTGAGCCNTCNGGGTTGATCGCCCGCGGGTGTTGGTCGTTCGTCAAGATCGCTCCNGGCCCAACGAAGACGCCATCACCAAGCGATGCTNGCTCATANACNCANGCNTANTTCTGAATNTTGCATCGATCCCCGACAANNACGCCCNAACCTATGTAGGCNCCCNTNCCCACTGTGGTCTGANTACCNATGCGAGCCCNTTCCCGGANGANGGCTCCTTGCCAAATAGAGATGCTCTCACCGAGTACGACCGAGTCCGCAACGCGTGCTTCATCGTGAATCATGACGCAAGACCCCTCCAAAGATCGCTCCTAGGGTAGCGCTTTGGCTCGCCTCCAACGCTCTGGCGACCCGGCCCAGGAGAGCACAGGGATACGTGTCCTCGCTACCGATTCACTATCGAGGCGGATTCGGGACATCGTCGGAAACAGAGCACAAGTCCTGGACGAATCGCGCGTAATTGCTATCAGCTGAGAATTGATTGGCCCACACCTGCTTTGCGGACAGACTCATGGTCTGGACGTCTACGGGATGCAACAAAGAAAATTCGTAGAGGACATCGGCTAGCTGGCGCGGTGTCGGATCTCGAGGAAGCAGATAGCCCACCTGATCTTGGACGATCTCCGAGTTGCCACCGACATCGGTGGCTACCAGGGGGATGCCGCTACTGGCTGCTTCCATAAGCGTCACAGGAAGACCCTCGGAGGAACTGACGTTCACAAAAACGTCATAGGGACGCTCAGCCATCCATTTCCGGACCGTTGACGGCGGCAAAACACCGGGGAAATAGCAACGCTCGTGCATGTCCGGAGCGGAGCGTATGAGGTCGCGAGCGAACTGAAGCGTTGGACCATCACCAATATGAGTCCACTGAAACTTAAACTGAGGATGCTCTCGTGCGAGTTCCAGGATCCCTGACGCAAGTAGTTCAACGCGTTTCACCTCAATACACGAGGAGCAACTCAAGATGCGGAAGACGCCATCAGTTGACCGAAGGCCATCGCCGGGTGAGGGCTCCACTCCTAGATACCTCACGCGTATCCGTTCTGCCGCAGCTGGAAACTTGTGGCTCAGGAATGCCGCCCCCGCTTGAGACACGGGAAATATCAGGTCAAAACTTGCAATGGTTTCACGTTGGAATGGGATGCGCCCGAGTCGATCTCGTTCGTCAAAGACTTCATAGCCGTGTGCTCGTGCGACTGAAGGAATTCCCAAATCAGATGCCGCCCACGCCATGCCGTAGCCGAAGCCATCAGCCCACCATGAGTAGACAGCATCTACATCACTGCGCGATAGATAGCGGCGAAACCACTGACGGGCGCTCATGATGCGTGATGCACGCGCTACGACGGTTGCCGCCACTCGGGGTGAAAGACCCCGCCACCCGAAAGCCAGCATCTCTCGGTACGTGCTTGGGAAAGCCACAGCCCGAAACAGCGATGCAAGCATGACCGACCATCGCGGCCGATACTCACTGAAACCGGACTGAAGCCACACACCGGGAGGAAGCGGCCAAAGATTGGCCCTTGCGACCTGGCTCGGAATCAGAACCACATCAAAATCATTTGCTAAGCGAGAAATCTCTGGTGCAAGAAAAGCGAATTCACCGATCTGTTCAGGAAAGGTGTGTGTCAGCAGTGCTATTCGCGGACGTGATGACCTTCTTCCCTCCGGCCGGTCAGCCATGTGACAAGGACCCTCGTCGGTCAAGCCAGAGATCCATCAGTTCGTTGTACGTCTCTTGAAGTATCCGCTTCTTGCTCACGACACTCATCGCAAAGGAGGCGACGTCACTCCGAGAGATGGACCGCCATTCGCGGGCTCTTTCGACAATAGAGCCAATGTGAGCCGGAGTTCTGGCGTAGAAGGGAAAATCAAGGGGAAGTTCTTCGAGGTGGGAGCCCACCGCGGGAAGGCCCATCGAGAAGTACTCGCGAACCTTGAGCGGACACGCCACTCGAAGCCCCTGCCTATCGGTTGCGAGGGATGAGATTCCCGCCCAGCACGGCTCCGCGATGCGTCTAATGGCCTCCTGATCGGCTACTCCATGAACGACGATGCGCGAATCACTTTCCGCTCGCCTCGCGTCGGACTCGTTCATCGACCCGACGAGGTGCAACACGATGTTCTGGTCGCAGCTACTCAGACTTTCCAGCAAGAGATCGAGGCCCTGCCATGGAGAAAAATGGCTGGCCACAAAGAGCAGCTCCGGCACCTCACCGCGGCGGTCGATCACCGGATTGGGTGTATCCGAGCCGCCGTTGGGATAGATCAGTGTGGGGATTGGTAATGGGCTTACCCGCGCTAGTTCATACTCAGCGATTTCCGATGTCACCGCTAACAAGACGTCAGCCTCTCGCACCGTCCGTCTACCCACGACAGCCTCTGCAGCCCCCCTTGCTCTCCCGACTAGACCATCAAGACCTAGGAGCTCAGGGACTTCACAGCTGTGGTGGACGAGCCCCACCATTCCTTGCCGTGCAGACATGAACTTTGCCAGCCGACGATCGTGCACGCTGTAGCGCAGCAAGAGGATGTCATATTTTGCTTCTACAGCCTCCAGCCATGAATAGAAGGAACGTTTCACACGTAGATTGGTTTGCGCACGACTTCTCAGGGATGTTCCATCTGCGGCGGTCAATTCCCGTGGTGCAGGATTGGGAACATCGAGTGCATCAATGATCGGCGACTGTGGCGCAAAAAGTACCGTGTCCCACGAAAGGTTGAGCGAAAGGGCAGCTTCTCTTTCCAGTCTGAGTTGATGCAGGATGCCTGCCCCTTGATGGATCCCAGGCACGAGCGATACATGTAGCACGCGAGGTAAGTCTCGGCCCACGTATCGACTCCCTTACGCCATGCACGCTCTACGCGTGGGCGCGAACCTGCGGTCGGGGCATTGCGTTCACAACCTTAACTACGTCCGTGAAGTCCATTCCAATCGCATCCAGGTACCATTTGATGTTCTGGTAACGCGGTCGGTTCTCCTCGGATACGCGCCGCAGTGCCTCATCTCGGGACAGCACGCCTTCACGAATCTGGTTGCTACGGAACGTGTCATGCTCCGTTAGTCCGGCCGCTGTGTAGTAAACGTAATTGTAGAAAGCAGCTGTTCCGTCGCCTATTCGCCACGTGGCGTTGGTATCGGGCGCCCGTTCCCAGTCGTAGAGGTCAAGTGACTTCTCGACTGTCTCTTCGTCCCATTTCCAGAAGTCAAATACGTGGAAGTAATCCTTCTTCTCCCGGAAACTCCGGTAGTACTCTCCGCTCCATGTGTCCCACAGGGAGGCGTTGAGGTAGCGGGGGCTTTGACTCATCGCGCCCAATCGCAAGAACTGGTATCGGAGTTGCTTGGCTAGGCCTCTGCTGTAGACATTCGTTTCCTCGAAATCAGGCGGTACGCCTAAGAAACCTGCCTTGAAGTGGGTGGTCTCGAGCGGATTGATGCCCCACAAATTGAGTGAGACTCCCGTTTGCCGTCGCACAGTGTCGATGTGCTGGAAAAAGTGCTTATCGCCGGCGGTGAGCACACTGAGCATTCCCAAGTGTGGGGATCGCAGCCATGCGCTTAGGTTTAAGCGAATGTTCCGTCGCTTTTTTGCCACGTCAGCAGCGACGATAATGTTTTCTACTCGCAACTCAGCGCACATGCGGCTTATGTTTCTGCGTCCCAGATCAGTGATCATGCCCCAGTCATAGGTGTACGTAATGGGTCGCATTCCAAGCTCTTCAACGATGAGGTGCAGTGCATAGGAACTATCCCTCCCACCCGAGAATGGAACGATGCATTCCGGGCCGACAGGCTTGCGAAACGGCTCAACAATCTGCCTAAGATCATCAGGGGCTTGAAGCTCTTGAATTTCGTAGTTGGCACAGAAGTTACATGCGCCGTCATTGTCGAACTCGATGAATGGCATAGTCTCAGGGAGTATGCAGCGACTGCAGCGGCGCAATTCATAATCCTCGTAGACCAGTTGTTTCTCCTCACTGATAGACGTGCCCAGAGATGGCAGCAAATCTTGGCGCCGCTTGGGCCCTACAGAGTGTGCGTGAGCTTCAGCTGAAGCTGACATGTCGAATGTGATCGGCTCAAAAACCTGCTTCACCGTCGAGCATCCCACCTCGTGAAGCGGATAGGCCTCGGAGGCGAAGAAGAGTGAATCGGAGATATACCCATGGAACAGGCTTCCGTTATTGGAGAGAAGCATCAGCTTGCCGAGATAAGGAATCGCGATAGCGGCTGAAATGGTTCCCCTGCACACCTCCAACACGTGAAGGCCTGCTTCACTAATCGACCATCCTTTTTCAAGTTGAGCAGCAATGATTGCTGCGATTACCTCCGAGTCTGACTCTTGAATCCTGTCCTTCGGTAACTTCTCCCATAGCTCCTCATCATTGACAACGATTCCGTTGTGAATGACGCAGATACCGTCTCGATAGATTGGTTGATTGTCCGATGAACCGTTCGTCATTAACCTGCTGTGACCCATCAAGAAATGGGAATCGGTCACGTCTACTTGCTTCAACAGCCAATCAATCGTTGTTTCTGCACGGAAAATTTCGCAAGCTTGGGGCCGCTGTACAAGGAGACCACTTGAATCGCGTCCGCGCTGCTCGGCATACTGCGCCAGTTGTTTGACGATTGCGCCGTCGACAACGAGAGCGGGGATCGTGCCGAAGATTCCGCACACGGCCACTACTCCGTTCTCGAGGGGGTCGCTTCGAACTTGTGCGGGCACACAGCGGCTTTGCCCACTTACATCGCCCACTTTTTTTCAGGACCCGCATGCGCATCCTACCGGGATCTGAAACTGATTCGTGCACCCCAAACGAGCACAACGTTCACAGAGACACTCAGGATCCAGCCTTTTTTGGGAAGGTTATCTCCGAGGATCAGCGAAGTCGGGACAAGCTGACGAGTCACCGCCGCACGGTAGATGGTTGCGCCCCAACAGCAAGGATGTTTCTGCCTGAACACTGAATAGCGTGCTCGGCCTGCGGCTACCTGAATCTCCTGCCATACACTTCCTCCCCATGGCTGATAGAAAGCCGCGCGTCTCTATAGGGATGCCGATCTACGGCGGCGAACAGTACTTGAGTTCGTCAATACAGTCGGTTTTCGATCAGACCTTCCAGGACTGGGAATTGATTCTGCTTGACGATTGCAGCCCAGATCGAAGCATGGACGCAATCCAAACCTTACGAGATGACCGCTTGCGCCTGCTGCGAAATGCAAGTAACGAAGGTCTGGTTTCGGCACGTAATCGAATCATGGACGAGTCACGCGGAAAGTATCTTGCCTGGCTAGATCAGGACGATCTGGCTTATAGAGATCGGATCGCCACTCAAGTGCGTTTCCTGGATCGGAACCCTCACGTTTCCGTCTGCGGATCCTTCACCGAGACCTTCGTGCAGCAGACTTCTCTATCTGGCCGCGTGCGTCTCGAAGTATTCCCAAAAAGTCATCATCAGATTCGTGCTGCGATGGCGTTTCTCAATCCGATGGCGTGCAACACCGTCACGATGCGACTCAAGGACTTTCGCGACCGTAGATTCCGATTTCGTCCTGAGTTCGGTAACTCGTTGGATTACGACATGTGGAGCCAGGCTTCAGACCGTCTTCTGTTTGAGAACATTCCTCACCCTTTGGGTGCTTATCGCGTGCATCCACAGCAGACTTCGCAGGGTGCAGCCCTTGAGGTAATGAATCAAAAGGCCCTTCGTGTTCAAGTCGAACTCATCGAGCGATCGCTTCAGATTCCGGTGTCGACTGATCAGCGCTCGCTTCACGCCAGCGCGACGATTGCCCCACTCGACATCCACGATGCAGGCCACCTTCTGGAGATTGCCTCCTGGCTCGCTTCGCTTCGCCAGGCCAACCTTCGCCATCAAGCTTTCGATGTTGAA
>PBSX01000015.1 GCA_002726375.1 Marinovum sp. | reverse complement strand
GCTCGGTTGCAGAATTATTGAATTTTCATAGCGAAGAACGTCGAGAGGCCATGCTCACTTTTGTTGTGGATCTCTACGCCAAAGACTTCACAAACCCGGCGGAAGCGACTTCAACAGATAATGCATACCTTGACGAGGCGGGTTATTTTGCGATGGCGCGTTCTGACCCGCNNACCCATCGCGCTATGGATCGTCANCTAGATTTTTTCGGNGGCNTGCGTTGNCGCTTTGAGGAATATGTTCCCTATGAGAAAAGAAAAATCGATCGAATTTCAATTTTCAAAGCCGGTAAGGGGATTAACATATCCCAAAATTACANCTTCAATAACCAAGAATATAATACCTATGCTTGCCCCTGGCACAATAATCTAACCGCAGCAGTCGTTTCGTTTCGCGCAGCCAAAGCTTTGATGAGCAACCCAGACTCTAAATCAGAGATTAAAGATCTGTCATGGGAGCATTCAACACACTTCAAGTGGCATTCCAGCCAACTGCTTGACTTGGGCTTGATCGAACCAGGTCAGTGGTTTTGAAGCTGCGCAGAATATCGCNCTTTAAAGATTGTCTGCTTGCGGCATTCCCAAAATATGGACNCCACCNTCGACTCGGATGATTTCACCAGTNGTAAATGCACCTGCTTCTGACGCAAGATAAACCGCCGTACCGCCGACCGCTTCAAGCGTTGCGTTTGATCCCAANGGCGCATTTTGATCAGTAAACTTATANGTCTTGCGCGCNCCACCAATCGCGGCACCGGCTAATGTTTTCATTGGTCCAGGAGAGATTGCATTGACNCGAATTCTGTCTCGGCCCAAGTCATTGGCTAGATATCTCGTGGTCGCTTCAAGAGCNGCTTTGGCGACTCCCATCACATTGTAAAACGGCGTAACCCGGTTTGAACCTTGATAGCTTAGTGTCAGTAAAGTGCCTCCGTTTTCCTGCATCAGCGGATAGGCCCGCCTGGCCACCTCGACAAAGGAATACGCAGAAATATCTAGAGAGTTTTTGAAGTTTTCCCGACTGGTGTTAATGAAACGACCGGTCAATTCGCTTTTGTCCGAATAGGCAATGGCATGCACCAAAAAATCAATTGTGGGCCAGCGGCCAGCTAGTTGATCGAAAGCAGTCTGCAGCGAAANGTCGTCCGTCACATCGACATCCACCATGAAATCTGATCCAACTGAAGCGGCCAGTGGCGCAAGCCGCTTGCCAAAGGCGTCACCTTGGTATGTAAATGCCAACTCAGCGCCTGCTTCATGCATAGATTTTGCAATTCCCCAAGCGATTGAACGTTCGTTGGCAACCCCCATAATCAAACCGCGTTTGCCTGATAACTGTCCAGTCATGGTTCAATTTTCCTTTGATTATCCCTGGTATTTTGACAGCAACATTGATCCGTTGGTGCCTCCAAAGCCAAAACTATTTGTCATAACCGTATCTANATTGGCTTTTTCAACCAAGCTGGTCGCAATTTCTGAAGGCTGCAAGGCTGGGTCCAAATTTTCGACATTAATCGAGGGTGCAATGAAATCATGCTCGAGCATCAAAAGACAATAAATTGCTTCCTGTGCTCCGGTTGCCCCCTGNCTATGACCGGTCATTGACTTGGTGGAACTGACCAATGGGACGTTGCCCTCGTAAAAAACACGTCGAACTGCCTCTATCTCGCCGACATCTCCAACTGGGGTCGATGTGCCGTGGGCATTAATATAGCCAACTTGACGCCCATTGGGCAGGCTGCTCAAGGCTGCGCGCATCGCGCGCTCNCCACCTTCACCAGAAGGGGCAACCATATCATGGCCATCCGAGGTTGCACCATATCCGGTCACTTCTGCATAGATTTTAGCGCCGCGCGCTTTNGCATGCTCTAGGTCTTCAAGCACAATAATGCCGCCCCCACCGGAAATCACAAATCCATCACGGTCCCTGTCAAATGCCCGAGAGGCACGCTCNGGCGNATCATTATATTTGCTCGACATTGCGCCCATNGCATCGAATAAACAGGACAGGGTCCAATCCAATTCTTCTCCACCGCCTGCAAACATCACATCCTGTTTGCCTAACATTATCTGTTCCGCTGCATTGCCAATGCAATGCAGGGATGTGGAGCAGGCTGAGGTAATCGAATAATTGATNCCTTTGATTTTATAGGCNGTCGAAAGGTTTGCNGAAATCGTGGAGGACATGCATTTCGGCACTGCAAAAGGTCCAATGCGTTTCGGGGCGCCCGATTTTAGGACANCTTGATGCGCGGCCAGCATTGCGCTTGTTGATGGCCCGCCAGAACCGGCAACCAATCCAGTACGGGGATTGGAAACATCGCTTTCCTCCAAACCAGCATCGGCAATTGCTTGTTGCATNGACAGAAAAGCATAGGCTGCGCCCGGTCCCATGAACCGTAAGACCCGCTTGTNAACATGCTCACGTATATCTAGATCAACCGACCCTGCAACCTGACTGCGAAAGCCATGCTCTTGCATGTCTGCATTGGCAGTAATGCCNGACTTTCCCNCCTTGAGGNTGGCAAGTACTTCTGTCGCATTATTTCCGATAGAGGAAACAACCCCTAGTCCAGTGATGACCACTCGGCGCATTGGCGCACTCCTTAAAATATAAAAAGGTCTGACTTAGCTTTCCGACAAAGCCACCTTCATGTCTTTGACTTGATAAATGGTTTCACCATCGGCCTCAACCCGGCCATCTGCTACACCCATGGTCAACCTGCGGGTTTGAATGGCTTTTGAAAAATGAACAAAATACTTTAGCATCNTGCGATCTGGCCGGACCATACCTGTGAGTTTCACCTCGCCGACGCCCAAAGCATATCCACGGCCCTTCCAACCCCGCCAACCGAGATTAAATCCAGTCAACTGCCATAGCCCATCTAGGCCCAAGCACCCCGGCATAATTGGATTGCCGGGAAAATGGCAATCAAAAAACCAAAGATCGGGGGTTAGATCAAACTCGGCAATAACATGGCCTTTCCCATGGTCGCCGCCATCCTGGCTAATTTCTGTGATGCGATCCATCATCAACATTGGGGGTTCTGGAAGCTGCGCATTTCCGGGGCCAAATAATTCCCCCCTTGCACATTTCAGCAAGTCTTCTTTATCAAAACTGGTGGGAAAATTAGCCATTCAGGCGCTCTCCTTCAACACAAGCAACATGAAATTCGTTATTCTCTATCATTGAGGCCAACAGGCATGCAAGCCTCGCAGACGACCGTTGCGACAATAAGCGATAAAAAAACATTGGAATTCTTTCATAATCATCGATAAACTGCAATCCTCGCAATCAGGAAACGCCATGACTTCAGCCTCAATCCTAAAAGCAAGCCGCTGGCTCTCGAAAGCCAACCTACGCCCAACCCGCCAAAGGTTAGCTCTTGCAGAAGCGCTTNTTGGAGATGGAAATCATCGCCATGTGACGGCAGAAAGCCTATTTGAAAATGTCCAGCACCTGGGCAACAAGGTCTCTTTGGCCACCGTTTACAATACTTTGCGGGTTTTTTGTGACAGCGGATTGATGCAAGAAGTGACAGTAGACGGATCGAAAAGCTATTTTGACACAAACACCCATGACCATCCGCATTTTTACTGGGAAGATGACGGTAAGCTCACCGATGCTCCCGCTGATCAGCTAAAAATCAAAGAAATTCCACTGGCTCCCGAAGGCGCTGAGATTAGCTCAGTAGATGTCATCATTCGGTTACGTAAAAAAACAAAATAAGAAATTCAAAAGGTTAACATGCGTGCAATTGTTTATCGCCGGTTTGGTCCAGCGAGCCAGGTCCTAACGCTAGAACAATGTCCAACCCCGTCGCCGCAAACTGGCGAAGTATTGGTCANAATTGAGCTGTCAGGAGCAAACCCCTCTGACGTTAAATCACGCGCTGGTATCCGGCCCGGGGTCACCAAGCCTGCATATGATTTGGTCATCCCACATTCCGACGGCGCTGGTACCATCGAAGCTGTGGGCGCGGGGGTGGATGAAAACCGNGTGGGNGAGCNGGTTTGGGTCTGGAACGGGCAATGGGGGCGGGCNTTTGGGACTGCTGCGGAATATATNGCCCTGCCTGCAGAGCAAGCGGTTCAAATGCCTGAAAAAATGACTTTTGAAAGCGGTGCANCCTTGGGCATCCCCGGACTGACCGCTGCGCATTGTGTTTTTGGCGGGGGTGACGTCAAACANCAGACCGTTTTAATCTCGGGCGGCGCTGGCTCGGTGGCGCATAATGCGATTCAATTGGCAAAATGGGGCGGCGCGCGCGTGATTGCAACCGCATCCCCGGGCGGCTTTGATCGTGTCAAAGAAGCAGGCGCGGATCATGTGCTTGATTACCGCGCACCCGATCTTGCCAAGCAGATTTCTGCTATTGAACCCAATGGCATAGACCGCGCGGTCGAGGTGGAATTTGGCCTAAATGCCGAACTTTTGGGGCGCGTTATGCGGCCCTCNGGCACCATTGCCGCTTATGGATCAGCNCTTGAAATGAACCCTGTTTTTCCCTTTGGGCCGTATTTGTTTAAAGCCATCACTGTGGATATCGTTCTGGTCTATATTCTAGAGCCCTCGCAGCGTGCAAATGCGATCAACAANCTGCATGATGCCTTTGCTGATGGAGCATTAAATCCGGCAGTGCACGAGATTTATCCACTTCAGGACTGNNTNAAAGCACATGAACAGATCGAGNGCGGCGGCCGCAGCGGGGCGGTTTTACTNGCCCCCTAAACTGGCAANATGCCANATCTGTTTTACGTCNGTATCGCGGTGGTATCGCGGTGGTGCACAATCCAGCTGTTAAAACCCGGTCAATCTAGCCAAATGGTGTCAAAACATAACTGGACGCCATCCCCAAAACTGAACAAAGGCCAAGCGTCAATAAAACGCTTCTTTTTATCACAAGCAGCAAAACGGCTGCTATCCCCGCAAGCGCTAATGCCCAAACATCAAGCGTACCCAGATCTGGCCACCAAACGGTCACCGGCCCCAGCCCATGCCTTTGCACATCGGCAAAAAGCACATGCAGNGCAAACCAGATCGACAGGTTCAAAATCNCCCCGACTACAGCGGCCGATATGGCCGCAAGCGCCGCGCTCAAGCGGCGTTTGGATGCAATCCATTCGATATAGGGCGCGCCGGTAAACACCCACAAAAAGCAGGGTGCAAAGGTCGCCCAAAGCGTCATCCCCGCAGCGGCCAGCCCGGCCCCCAAATCAAGTCCACCACTGGCCCGCGCACCGGCAAGAAAGCCAACAAACTCGGTCACTAAAATCAACGGTCCGGGGGTTGTTTCTGCCAACCCCAGACCATCCATCATTTCTGTGGCGCTCAACCANTGCTTTGCCTCCACCGCATCCTGCGCCATATAGGCAAGCACCGCATAAGCNCCNCCAAAAGTTACGGTCGCCAGTTTTGAAAAAAAGATGCCGATCTCGGCCAAAACGCCGCTTTCGGCAAAATGCGCAANCAACAAGGATCGGCGCCCACCAAATCAAAAGCCAGATCAGGATGGTGGCCAAACTGCGCAAGGGCGAGACATCGACTTTGGCATCACGGTTCGNGCTGTGCTCTAAGCTGGCAAACCAAAACCCATAGATACCAGCCACAAGGATGACCAATGGAAACGGCAGGCTCAGGCAAAACAAACTAAAAAAAGACAGACCGGCAATCAGCCAATGGCGCGTTTGGGTCAGGCTGCGCTTTGTCACCCGTAGCAAGGCTTCAAGAACAATCACCAGAACCGCCGCCTTGATGCCCAAAAACAGCGCTTGCAACCAAGGCACATCGCCATAGAGCAGATAAATCACTGCCAGCGCCAAAATAACCGCTGCCCCGGGCAGCACGAAAAGCAAACCGGCCGCTAAGCCGCCGCGAATGCCATGCAGCCGCCACCCCGAATAAGTGGCCAGTTGCATCGCTTCAGGGCCAGGAAGCAGCATACAGAATGCCAGCGCGTTGAGATATTCGCGCTCACGCATCCATTTTTGCTCATCCACAATGACGCGGTGCATCAAGGCAATTTGCGCAGCCGGGCCGCCAAAGGACAGCATCCCGATCCGTGCCCAGATCGGCAAAGTTTGCATCAAGCTTGGCTGTGGCATAAAACCCCGCGGCGCATTAAACTATTCACCTCATGCATGGCATCCCATGCCTGTCAGAGCAAGGCAGCACATGACAGCCGAGCCAAAATATTGCGACCGCCAAGAAATTTCATCTATTTACAACATCTTTGCGCTGCTCAGGCATTTGCGGACTCTTACCACTTGCAAATCATCTTAAAGAATAAATAGTAATTTTTGCTTTTCCAAGAGCCTTTCGCATGGCAGATTACACCAAAAGGATCAAAAGATGGCCATAACAACTTGCGTTTTTGATGCTTATGGAACCCTTTTTGATGTGGCTGCCGCTGCCCGCATTGTGGCGGCGGAACCCGGCCGCAGTGAATTTGCAACCCAATGGCCGAAACTGGCCGAAATTTGGCGCGCCAAACAGCTGCAATATACATGGCTTCGGGCGATCACAGACGAGCATACTGATTTCTGGACTGTGACCCAAAATGGTCTGGATTTTGCGCTTGATGCCCTTGGGCTTCAAAAGGATGTTGAATTGCGTGAGAGGCTTTTAAGCCTTTACTGGGAATTACAAGCCTATGATGAGGTCCCCGAAATGCTTGCCGCGCTTAAAGCCAAAGGTTTTGCCACCGCGATTTTGTCCAACGGTTCACCGGATATGCTGGATGGTGCTGTGCGCTCTGCCGGATTAAGCGAACACTTGGATGCGGTTTTATCAGTACAAAGTGTGGGCGTTTTCAAACCCGACAGACGAGTTTACGATCTGGTGGGCGCGCATTTTGGCTGCACCAAAGACCAAGTGCTTTTTGTCTCATCCAACGGCTGGGACGCAGCGGCCGCTAGCGGTTACGGCTATAGTTGTGTCTGGGTCAACCGTGCCAGTGATCCAATGGACCGGCTGCCCTTTACAGCACAGCACCAGATGCAGGATTTAACCGATATTCCAAAATTGGCCGAGGCAACATGAGTATTTTCACAACATCCGACGGTTTGTCGCTTTATTATAGCGATACCGGTAGCGGCCTGCCGATCCTCTGCCTTGCCGGGCTGACCCGATGCAGCGATGATTTTTGTTTCGTTGCCCCGCATTTGTCTGATCATCGGGTGATTATGCTCGACTACCGCGGCCGGGGACGCTCGGACTGGGCGGAAGATATCTCTACCTATAGCGTGCCGCGCGAAGCCAAGGATGCGCTCGAATTGCTCGATCATTTAGGGATCGAGCGCTGCGCCGTTTTGGGAACATCGCGTGGCGGTATGATTGCAATGTTTTTGGCGGCGACGGCAAAATCACGCCTGCTTGGGGTGGGCTTGAATGATGTTGGGCCTGAATTGGCCTCAGATGGATTGGGCGCAATTTTCGATTATCTGGGCGTCCCACCGACCGAACGTACGTGGGAAGAGGCCGCAGTTGCCCGAGCGGGGCAGATGGTTGGCTTTGATAATGTGCCGCACAAGCGGTGGCTGCAAGACGTGAAAAACCTGTTTGAGCAAACCGGTGATGGGTTGAACCTTCGGTATGATCCGCAATTACGCGAGGCGGTGCGCCATAGCTTTACACAGCCCTCACCTGATTTATGGCCACTGTTTAACGCAACTGAAGGCTTACCGCTCTGTGTGATCCGTGGGGCTAACTCGGATCTTCTTTCCGCCCAGACTTTACAAAAAATGTTTGAAAAACATCCAGATATGATAAAGACTGCAGTTCCAGACCGTGGTCATATTCCGTTTCTGGACGAACCGGAATCGCTTGAGGCGCTACGCCGTTGGATAAAGGTGATGAGACAATGAACTTAGAAATGATCCACGCCGCGGCCATTCGGCTGCTCGGGAAAGCCCGCCGGACTCCGTTGCTTCATTCCCCTTTTCTGGATGAGATTGCCGGCCGGCGGCTTTATATCAAAGCCGAGTGCCTGCAACATACCGGCAGCTTTAAATACCGAGGCGCATTTGCCGCAATTTCCGCTCTGCCCGATGAAGTGCGCGAGAAAGGCATTTTGGCCTTTTCCTCGGGCAACCATGCGCAAGGGATTGCACTGGCCGCACAGCAGCATAATGCCCCAGCGGTCATTGTAATGCCAAGCGACGCCCCTGAAATCAAATTGGCCAACACCCGCGCTTATGGCGCTGAAATTGTGCTATATGATCGGGCGAATGAAAGCCGTGAGGAGATCGCCGAGGTTCTGGCCAATGAACGCGGGCTAAGATTGATCAAACCATATGACGAGCCACAAGTGATTGCCGGACAAGGTACCACTGGGCTTGAGATCGCTCAACAATCGCGTGATCTCGACGTTGGGGCCGCAGAAGTGCTCGTATGTTGCGGCGGCGGTGGGCTGTCCAGCGGTATTGCGTTGGCTTTATCAAAACACGCTCCCGACATGACCGTTCGAACCGTGGAACCCGAAGGCTTTGACGATACTGCCCGATCACTGGCAGCGGGGACCCGCGTTGCCAATGACGCAAAAACCGGCAGTATTTGCGATGCAATCGTGACCCCAACCCCGGGCGAAATCACTTTTCCGATCTTGCAACAGCACTGCGGCGCTGGCCTGGTGGTCAGTGAAGACGAAGTCATGCGGGCAATGGCGATGGCGTTTGATCGGCTGAAAATTGTAATCGAACCCGGCGGTGCTGTAGCCTTGGCTACAGCGCTTTTTCATGGCGATAGCATCGCCTCAGACACCGTCATTGCAGTCGCTTCGGGCGGAAATGTTGCGCCTGAGATGTTTGCCCGGGCTCTGCAAACCAAAGACTAATCAAACCAAGCATAATTTTGGCAAAATCCGCAGCAAATCACCTGTACTCATTGCCAAAAGCACGCGCATGTGGCAGCAGGCGGTTTGAAAAATGACGATACTGGCTTTGCCAGCTGTTTTTTTAACCCAAAAGGGACAAGACTTTGTTTTACGCTGATTTGGGACATATCAAACTGCACTATCGTCTTGATGGTGATCCCAGCGGCCAGCCGGTGGTTTTTGCCAATTCGCTTGGAACAGATTTGAGGCTTTGGGACCCGATTTTACCGCTCTTGCCAAAATCGCTGCGGATAATTCGCTTTGACAAACGTGGACATGGACTTTCTGAATGCCCGGCGGCGCCCTACTCTATGGGCAGTTTGGTGCGCGACACCGAAGCCCTGCTAGATTATCTAAAGGTGAAGGATTGTATCTTTGTCGGCCTGTCCATCGGCGGTATGATTGCCCAAGGTCTGGCGGTGAAGCGTTTAGACATTGTGCGCGCTGTTGTCCTGTCCAACACAGCGGCGAAAATTGGCCAGCCCTCAATGTGGGATGAGCGTATCACAGCGGTGAAAGCCGGCGGAATTGACGCTCTGGCAAACAGCACTCTTGAACGCTGGTTTAGCAAAAAGTTCCAATCGAGCAGCGATTTGCAGCTCTGGCGCAACATGTTTGTGCGGCAACCGGCAATAGGATATCTTGGCTGCAGCGCGGCAATTTCCGGCACAGATTTTTTTACTTCCACCTCTGGCTTGCGCCTTCCAGCACTGGGCATCGCAGGGGCAGAAGACGGATCAACGCCGCCTGACTTGGTGCGCGAAACAACCGATTTAATTCCCGGATCACAATTTCATCTTATCCGAAAAGCCGGTCATCTTCCCTGTGTTGAGCAGCCTGCCGAATATGCCCAGGTTTTGACCGAATTTTTCCGTTCCGTTGGCCAGTGTGAATAACAGAACGGTAGAGGCACTCTAGCATGATCAGCACCCAGAAAGCCCCCGCAAGGGTTCGAAAATCAACTGTGTTTTTTATCGTGATGACTGTGGTCATCGACGCGATGGGAATCGGATTGATTATTCCGGTGTTGCCGGACCTCTTGCTTGATGTACTGCCCAACACCACTCTTGCCGAAGCTGCCGTCTGGGGCGGCGTTCTGTCGTCTTTATTTGCCATTATGCAGTTCATTTTTAGCCCAATTCTTGGGACATTATCGGATCAATCCGGCCGCAAACCTGTTTTGCTTTTGTCTTTGACGGTTATGGTTGGATATTATCTTGTGATGGCGCTGGCACAAAGTATTTGGCTTTTGCTGATCGGCAGAGTGATCGGCGGCATCACGGCTGCCACCAATGCCACCGCAGCAGCCTATATGGCCGATATTTCCAAACCTGAGGAAAAAGCTGCGCGGTTCGGCTTGATCGGTGCGGGCTTTGGGGTTGGATTTGTCCTTGGGCCGGTCCTTGGTGGAGTACTAGGCGAATTGGGCCACCGGGCGCCATTTTACGCTGCTGCTGCATTGGCTGCCCTCAATGCACTTATTGGATTTCTTGTTCTGCCCGAAACTGTCACCGATCAGATGCGGCGCAAATTTAGCTGGCAAAATGCAAACCCATTGGGCGCAATGAAAACAATCGGATCCTTTTCCGGCTTAAAGGCTCTGTTGATTGTGCTTTTAATATACTCAATTGGCACAGCAGTTTATCCATCTGTATGGCCGTTTTTTACAGCCGAACGGTTTGATTGGTCACCGCGCATGATCGGCATTTCACTGACCATCTACGGCCTTTGTTTTGCCATTGTCCAAGGGGTGCTGGTGCGCCCTGCAATTACTTGGTTGGGTGAACGCAACACTGTCATCCTTGGGTTTGGGTTTGAAATCTTTGCCATGAGCTTTATCGCTTTTGTCAGCAACGGGATGATGCTGATGGCAATGACCCCGATTGCGTCGCTTGGCGTGCTCAGCCAACCGGCGCTTCAGGCTATAATGTCGCGCAGAATATCGGATGATATGCAAGGCGCGCTGCAAGGTGTGCTCAGCAGCCTTCATGCTGTTGCAATGATTGTGACGCCGCTGGTGATGACCAGCCTTTTATCGCTGTTTTCAAGGCCCAGCATGCCGGTTTATTTCCCCGGCGCCCCTTTTTTGCTTGCTGCAATGATGGTGGTTGCTTGCCTTATCATCTTTATGCGTTTGCGAAACCTTTTAGAAAACCCGACGTCATCGACGCCACAATGACGTTTTCGGACTTGCGCTGCGGATAAAGCTAGACAAACTGGTCAAAAAGCCAAGGAGAGGCCTATGTCCCAGATCAAAGCCGCTGTATGCCACAGCTTTGACGAACCGCTGCGCATTGAAACCGTTGATCTGCGCGCACCCAATGGCAGCGAAGTCGAAGTGTCGCTTGGAGCAGTGGCAGTGTGTCATTCAGACATCGCATATGCCGCAGGCGCTTGGGGCGGCACCCTGCCCGCAGTTTACGGCCATGAGGCAGCCGGTACAATCACCAGTATTGGCGCGTCTGTAAGCGGTCTGGCCGTTGGGGATCGGGTAGTTGTGACTTTGATCCGCGCCTGCGGTGAATGCCCCACCTGTGCAGCGGGGTCGCCAACCATCTGTGAAACCGGCTACAACGGTGATCACGGCCCCTTAACAACCGCAGAAGGCGGGATCTTACATCAGGGGATGGCCTGCGGCGCTTTTGCTGAAAAGGTTGTGGTTGAACAAAGCCAGGTGGTCAAAATCACGGATGATTTGCAATTTGACGCGGCCTCATTGCTGGCCTGCGGCGTGATTACCGGCATCGGTGCCGTTGTTAATGCCGCCGAGTTGCGCGCAGGTCAGGATGCCGTCGTAATCGGCTGTGGCGGGGTGGGGCTAAATGCGATCCAAGGCGCCCGCATCGCTGGCGCGCGGCGCATTGTGGCTGTGGATATGACCGAAGATAAGTTGGAAATCGCACGCGAGTTCGGGGCTACGGATACAGTTCTAGCAAGCGAGGGAAAACCATGGCGCACCGCTAAAAAGGCCATGGGACGCGGCGCTGATGCGGTGTTCGTCACTGTCGGTGTAAGCGCAGTTTATGACAGCGCACCGCGCTTTTTGGCCTATGGCGGGAAAGTCGTCATGGTCGGCATGCCAAAATCTGGAGAAAGCTCAACCTATGAGCCGGTGATGATGTCAGCCGTAAATCAAGGCATGGTGGGATCAAAAATGGGCAATGTGGTGATCAAGCGCGATATTCCCTGGATGGTTGACCTTTACCAGCAGGGGCGGCTTAAATTAGACGAGCTGATTTCAGGCCGGTGGCAGCTGGATCAAATCAACGAGGCCATTGAAGATACAAGAACTGGTGCGGCGCGCAGGAATGTGATTGTATTTGATTAAAAAAGGCCCGCTATGAAACTGCAAAATCTTGATATCATTGTCACCGCGCCCCCTGCCCCGGGATGGGGCGGACGCTATTGGATTTTGGTCAAGCTGACCACCGATACCGGAATAGTTGGCTGGGGCGAGTGCTATGCTTCAAGCATCGGCCCAAAAGCGATGGAGCCCGTCATTCGGGATGTGTTCGAGCGTTATTTTCTGGATGAAAATCCGGAAAACATCGAGCGGCTTTTCCGGCGGGTCTATTCTTCGGGATTTACCCAGCGGCCAGATTTAACGGTGATGGGCGCCTTTTCTGGACTTGAAATTGCCTGCTGGGATATTTTGGGCAAACACCGCGAGCGGCCGGTCTGGGCTTTGCTGGGCGGCGTCATGAACGAGCGTATCCGCGCCTATAGTTACCTTTATCCGCTTGCGCACCATGATCTGGATGACTTTTGGACTACGCCAGAATTGGCCGCAGAAAGCGCGGTTGATTTGGTCGATCGCGGCTATACGGCGGTAAAATTTGATCCCGCCGGCCCCTATACGATGCGCGGCGGACATATGCCGGCGATGCGCGATATAGAACTCTCGGTTGCGTTCTGCAAGGCCATCCGCGACGCGGTTGGAAGCCGCGCTGATCTTTTGTTTGGCACCCATGGTCAGTTTTCTACTGCCGGGGCCATTCGGCTTGGCCAAGCGCTTGAGCCCTATAGTCCGCTGTGGTTTGAAGAACCGATCCCGCCGGATAATCTGCTTGAGTTCAAAAAAGTTGCCGATGCGGTGCGCATACCGATTGCCACCGGCGAGCGGATGACCACCAAGGCCGAGTTTGCCACGCTATTGCAAACCGGTGGCGCAGCGATCTTGCAGCCCGCACTGGGCCGCGCCGGCGGCATCTGGGAAATGAAAAAGCTTGCTGCCATCGCAGAGGTGTTCAACGCGCAGATGGCCCCACATCTTTATGCCGGGCCGATTGAGTGGGCCGCAAACATCCATCTTGCGGCCTCGATTCCCAATCTTTTAATCATCGAAACCATTGAAACACCTGTTCATCACAATTTAATCAAAGGCAGTATTCAGGTGGAAAACGGCTTTGTGCAGGCACCACAAGCCCCTGGCCTAGGGATTGAAGTTGACGAAGAACTGGCGCGCGCGCATCCGTTTGACGGCGAGGGGCTGCACCTTCAAATGCAGGACGCGCCCTGCGACTATCAAAACGCCAATAGTTTTGCCGGGGGCTCCCCAGTTAAAAAATCCTAAATGCTAGGAGTTTTATTCGGCGGCAGCAACCGCATCGGGACGCACTGCTGAAAGCCAGATTTTATCAAGCGCGTTTAATGCACCCACATCAAAGCGGTCCAGCTCTTGCCAATAGCGGCCCGATGGCACGTAATAGCCCAGTTCGGCTTCACGCGCCAAGGCGGCTTTCACGGGTGCCTCTTGCACTGCGAAGGGCGTCGGCATTGGCGCCGCATACACCTGCTGCGGACAGACCAGCCGCGTGGGCCCGGGAGAAAGGTTAGTAACCGCGCATCCTGCGGCTTTCGCCAAGGCATAAAGCCGCGATGATTTGGCTTCAAGCGACATCAGCGTGATATCATCGCGCAATGGATCAGCGGTTCCAGACCCATAAAAATGTGTCGTTTTGCCCTTTGGATACCACATATTACAGCCCAGAAAGCTGATCTGTTTGGGCCGATAATGACCCAGCACCCAATAGGCGGCAGTAAAGGCCATGGTCGCGCCTGCATATACAAAGCCACCAAAGTCATTTTGAACCGGCACAAAATCGTCTTGTGTGATCCAGCTTTGATCTGGCCGTATGTCAGTGGGCTTAGAAGCGTCTGGAAAATCATATGGGAATATCAAATCGTCCCAATCAGACCGGATGCGCCAAGCATTATTGATCGCAACAATACGGTCAAATGGTAAAGTATCCCAAGATCTGGCCACAGTAGCATCGGGCGCCGAACCAATGATCAATATGCGGTCTGCCTGATTTCCCAAAACTCTATCACCTAATCATACATTTGGCCTAAAATTATTTCACAACTGGCCTTTGTCAAATTTTGAGGGCTTTGGGGACCAAAGAAATTGGCCCCCAGAGGCCTATCTGCCAATTTTATGGGCACCGCTCCCATTGGCCGCTAAAGCCGCCCAGAACTGCGGAAACTTCATCATCACTATCCTCTGATGAGACCTGCGCCACAAGGCCGCGCTTCTTGTCATCAATCACGGATTGCACCCGCGCTGATAGCCCCGCCTCATCCAGTGCAGCGTCATAAACCCGGGTGATTGCCTTTTTACGCAGATCGGGCTTAAAGACTTTTCCAACCGCTGTTTTTGGCAGCTCGGGCATGATTTCAACATGCTTCGGATGCGCTGCGCGCTCTGGTACATTCTCAGTGCAAAAATCCAAAAGCTCAGCCTCGGTGACGGTGGCGCCCTCGATCAACTCGACATAGACACAAGGCAACTCGCCAGCATGGGCATCAGGCTGACCAATGGCACCAGCAAAGCCCACATCAGAATTACCTAACAAGGCCTCTTCTATCAGTGCAGGGTCAATGTTATGCCCCCCCCGAATAATCAAATCTTTGGCACGGCCAGTGATCCATAGATAGTCATCACTGTCGATGCGGCCCAGATCGCCGGTACGCAAATGCGTATCTTGGTAATAAAGGTCCTTGTTTTTGTCACTTTCGGTATAGGTATTGCCGGCCCATACCCCGGGGTTTGAGATGCAAATTTCCCCGATTTCATCGGTGGCGCATTCAACCAAACCCTTCCCAGAGGATTTGACGATTTTAATATCTGTATAGGGAAAGCGCACACCGATCGAGCCGATTTTCTTTTCCCCGTCTACCGGGTTACCAGAGACAAGGCAGGTGGCCTCAGTCAGCCCGTAGCCTTCCACAATGGTCACGCCTGTTGCTTCCTCAAACCGGCGAAAAAGCTCGACCGGCAGCGGTGCAGATCCAGAAAATGAGGTTTTAACTGAGCTGATATCCGCATCAACAGGGCGCTGCATTAATGCTGAAATAGCCGTTGGGACACCGACGATGAAAGTCACCTGCCAGCGCTCGACCAATTTCCAGAAGTTATCAAACACACCATCGCCGCGATATCCTGCAGGCGTCGGGAAAATAACATGTGCGCCGGATGAAAGCGCGGCCATCAAAATCACATGGCTGGCGAGCACATGAAACAATGGCAGCGGGCAGATTACATTATCCTCTTCGGTGAACAGTAATGTAGAGCCCACCCAACCATTGTAGATGATGCCAGAGCTGAGGTGCTGCGCAACTTTTGGCATACCTGTGGTGCCGCCAGTGTGGAACAGCGCAGCGACGCGGTCTTCTTGGATATCTTCGAAATCAAGAGTTGTATTTTGCTTTGCCATCTCGGTGTTGAAATCAAGAACTTTGGCCTGATGCGACACAGGGTTCTTTGGCCGAAGCAGCGGCACCAACCAACTTTTGGGTGGGGTCAGATAGCGGTTCAGGTCGATCTCAAGCACCGTATGGACGTTCGGCGCATCGGCTACAGCCTGCGCGGTCGTTTGCGCCACTTCACTTTTTGGAAAAGCTTTTAATGTCACCACCACTTTGGCATTGGTTTCGCGCAAAACCGCTGCGATTTGCGCCGGATCAAGCAGTGGATTTACCGGGCTGACAATGCCCGCTGTTGCACCGCCTAAAAGCGCCAGAACTGTTTCATTGGAGTTTGGCAGCACATAGGCCACCACATCATCACGGCCGATTCCAAGGCTGCGGAATAAATTGGCCGCCTGCGCAGTTTTTTGCTGCAGCTGCGACCATGTGAAAGTTTCAGCCTTATCTGTCGGTCCAGACTGCAATTGAAAACTTATGGCATTGTGATTTGGAAATTTTCCAGCTGTTTGTGACAGCAGGCTAAAAATTGATTTTGGAACATCGCGGTCAACCCACGGCATTTCCTTTTCGAAAGCGATTGAATCCGCGACAGACGCAAATGGCATTTTTGTTTCCCCTGTTCATTATACATCCCGTTTCTATCCCGAAGAGCATAGAAAAAAGATGCCCCGTCAAAAGACGGTGGTTATGTTTGACTAACAATAACCAAAGTATAAGCCCATGGCAAAGGCATCGTTAGGTCAAATTGATCATAGCTAAGCCGCTGAGGCCCCATCAGTGAATTGCAGCCGCGCCAAGCGCGCATAAAGACCACCTTCGGCCACCAATGCCTGATGGCTGCCACTGGCAACAACCCGGCCCTGATCGAAGACGACAATACGGTCTGCCTTTTTCACAGTGGCAAGACGATGCGCAACAATAATTGTGGTGCGATCTCGAGCTAAGGCTTCGACTGCCTGCTGCACAGCGACTTCGCTTTCCGCATCCAGCGCACTTGTGGCTTCATCAAGTAGTAAAATCGGCGCATCGCGTAAAATCGCACGTGCAATGGCAATGCGCTGCTTTTGCCCACCGCTTAGCATCACGCCTCGTTCGCCCACATAAGTGTCGTAGCCATCTGGCAAATCAGAGATAAAACCATGCGCTGCCGCCGCCTGAGCGGCATCTTCAATTTCTTTATCCGATGCTGACGGCCGACCAAAGCGGATATTTTCCCGCGCTGTGGCCGCAAAAATAATCGGGTCTTGCGATACAAGCGACATGGTTTGGCGAAAATCATCACGGCGCATTTGCCCAAGCTCTACCCCATCCAATGTAATCTGGCCCGAATCAGGATCATAAAATCTTAAAATCAGTTGAATAATGGTGGTTTTGCCAGCCCCTGAGGGGCCAACCAAGGCGACGGTTTCTCCGGGTTTTATATCTAAAGAAATGCTTTCAAGCGCAGCAGCTAACGGCCGCGTCGGATAACGAAACGTTACATTTTCAAACTGAATTGCGCCTTGGCCATTGGCACGGCGCGGGGTTGGGCTAATCGGGTCTTTGACGGTATCTTCTACTGCCAATAGCTCGACCAGTCGGTCCGTTGCGCCAGCCGCCCGTTGCAATTCGCCCCATATTTCAGACAGCGCCGCAACTGAGCCGGCAACCATCACAGCATAAATGACAAATTGAACAAGCGTGCCAGGCGTTAAAGCGCCCGAGCGTACATCACGGGCGCCGATCCAAAGCACACCAACAATACCGGCAAAGACCAAGAAGATCACAATCAGCGTCATCAAAGCGCGGGTATTAATCCGCCTGCTTGCCGAGTGGAAACTTTTTTCCGTGACCTCGGAAAACCGTTCCCGGGTTTGGGTTTCATGGGTAAAGGCCTGAACCGTTTGCACCGCGCTTAAGGCTTCGGATGCCGTGGCCGAACTTGCCGCGATCCAATCTTGGTTCTCTTTGCTGAGTTTACGCACCCGGCGGCCCAAGGTCAAAATCGGGATCAAGATCGCCGGAACGATCAGTAAAACCAGTGAGGTCAGCTTTGCCGATGTCACCAGCATCAAAATCAAGCCGCCAAAGAAAATCAACACATTACGCAGCGCAACTGAAACTGACGAGCCCACTACAGACAGGATTAATGTGGTATCGGTGGTGATCCGGCTTAGAACCTCGCCGGTCATAATGTTTTCATAAAATGCAGGGCTCATTGAAATGACCCGATCGAACACCGCTTTGCGAATGTCTGCCACCACCCGCTCGCCGAGCCGCGTGACCAGAGCGTAGCGCAGCGCTGTACCCATAGCCAGAAGCAGCGCAACCCCGAGGGCGGCGGCGAAATATTGATTTAATATCGCCTCTTGTGAGGTATTGAAATTATCCACAACCCGTCTCACGGCCAAGGGCAATACCAAAGAAACAGCCGCCGTGAGCATCAAGGCAAACATGGCAGCCGCAATCAAACCCCGATACGGTAAGATAAACGGAAATAGCCCAGTCAGCGCCGTCAGTTTGCGCGATGTTTTACGGTCGGTTTCGAGCGGTAGCGGAACAGAGTCGCGAGTCATACTCATCCTATATTTGCTGCTGCCTGCCTTAAGGCCAATTCGGTGAGGCAGGTCAAGCAAAAGCCGCAAACAGCAGCTTAATCCCTGAACACCAGATTGCGTCTTGGCCCTTTGAATTCAAGTCCATGCACTATCACAATCTACAGTATGGTAATTTTTTACCAAAATTTACTGTGAGATTCTCTTTGATAAAAAACATTTTTGACTTTTCCTCCAGTGTGATTTGGAGAATTGCTTCACAAAATAGGCATTATTGCGTCTCTCTGGAAATTTTCCCTTTGATATTTTTAAAATGAGCATCAATAAAGATAAGTTATTTATCTTTCTGGTTTTATTTACTTTTTTGGTTTTATGTATGATATAATTTGCTTTTTCTCGTAATTCGTAGTTTTCTTTTGTATTTGGGATTGCATCCTTTAATTCAT
>PBSX01000094.1 GCA_002726375.1 Marinovum sp. | reverse complement strand
CTTTGATCGCGCGGGAAAAGCGCACCGTATCAGGCGCTTCTTGCTCAAGTGTTTCACCATCCTGACGCAACGCGGCGGCACCTGCAGCATCAAGGCCATAGCGGGTTTGCAGCACTCTGTTAATGCGCTGAATTTCACTTTCTGCATAATGATTATCAGATCGTGCCACCCGCACCAAAAGCGCAGCAATAGCCAGCCGCGCATCGCTCGGAGCAAGCTCTTTGGGTTCGGGATCAAGCAGAGATTTCAGTAAATTTGCAAACATATTAGCTGTCGTATCCTTCAACAATAACCAGATTTCCGTCGGAAATGCCTTGGCGGATGGCCAGAGCGGACTTGTATTCTGGGCTTTCATAACACGCAAGTGCGGCCGCGTAATCTGGAAATTCGATTACCACCGATCGGGGATGCGTGGTCCCTTCTTTAACCGCCTGTGCGCCGCCGCGCACGATAAANNGGCCACCATACTTGGCAAAGGCAATNGCATTTGCAGCCTTATATTTCTCATAGGTCTCTGGGTCTTTGACCGTGACCTGCGCAATCCAATACCCCTTCGCCATNTGACCTCCTGACAGGTGCTTTCTCTATGCTCTCTAGATAGGGTTCAGTTCGNTAAATTCACCCCAGTAGGNCGCATTTAACGCCAAANTCTATAGCCTNGCAAAGATANACCTTAAGTTTTGCTGNGGTCAAACCAGCCTTGANATTTCTTTTGCCGCTCGAATAAAGTCTTTAAACAGCGGGTGCGGCTCAAAAGGNTTCGATTTCAACTCGGGATGGAACTGGACGCCAATAAACCACGGATGATCCGTCCACTCGACAATTTCGGGCAANCGCCCATCAGGGGACATGCCCGAAAACCGCAGGCCGGCAGCTTCAAGCTGCTCGCGATATTTGATGTCAACCTCATAGCGGTGGCGGTGACGTTCATCAATTTTGGTGCTGCCATAAATTTCTGCCACTTGCGACCCTTCGGCCAGGCTCGCATCATANGCACCTAGNCGCATGGTACCGCCTTTGTCGTCATCCACCTTGCGCGCNACNTTNTGATTGCCCTGCACCCATTCTTTGAGGTGATANACNACTGGCTCAAAGCGTTTNCCGCCGGCCTCGTGGTCAAATTCTTCTGATCCGGCATCGTTGACACCGATCACATTACGGGCCGCTTCAATCACCGCCATCTGCATCCCAAGGCAAATGCCCAAGTANGGCACTTTATGTTCGCGGGCAAACTGCGCGGCTTTGATTTTGCCTTCGGTGCCGCGTTCGCCAAACCCGCCGGGCACCAANATCGCGTGAAACCCTTGCAACAGCGGCGCGGCATCTTGGGTTTCAAAAATTTCCGCATCAACCCATTCAACCTTCACCCTCACCCGATTGGCCATACCGCCATGGGTCAAAGCTTCAGCGATGGATTTATAGGCATCTTCAAGCTGGGTATATTTTCCGACAATGGCCACATTGACCTGACCTTCGGGATTGTAAATCCGGTCTGCCACATCATCCCACCGGGTCAGATCAAGCTGTGGGGCAGGCGCGATGCCAAAGGCGTCAAGCACCGCCTGATCCAGACCTTCGCGGTGATAGGCCAAGGGCGCTTCGTAAATTGATTTGAGATCTTGCGCCGCAATNACGCTTTCGGAGCGNACATTGCAGAACAAGGCCAGCTTTTCACGCTCTTTTTCGGGTATCTCGCCTTCGGATCGGCACACCAAAATATCTGGTGCCAAGCCGATAGAGCGCAGCTCTTTAACGCTGTGCTGGGTGGGTTTGGTTTTCAGCTCGCCACTGGCTTTGATAAAGGGAAGCAGGGTAAGATGCATGAAAATACATTGACCGCGCGGCTTGTCTTGGGAAAACTGCCGGATGGCTTCAAAAAACGGTAGGCCTTCGATATCGCCTACTGTGCCGCCAATTTCACACAGCATGAAATCCACTTCGTCTTCACCGATNGAGATGAATTCTTTGATTTCATTGGTCACATGGGGGATCACCTGAATGGTTTTTCCAAGGTAATCACCGCGGCGCTCTTTTTCCAAAACGGTGGAATATATCCGGCCAGAGGAAATAGAATCGGTTTTTCGGGCTGCAACCCCAGTAAAACGTTCATAATGCCCAAGGTCTAGATCGGTTTCGGCCCCATCATCAGTGACAAATACCTCNCCATGCTCAAACGGGCTCATGGTGCCGGGATCAACGTTCAAATAGGGGTCAAGTTTACGCAGTCGCACAGTATAATTACGGGCTTGCAGTAAAGAACCAACGGCCGCCGACGCTAGACCTTTGCCTAGTGAAGAAACTACGCCGCCGGTAATGAAAATAAATCGAGCCAAGGCTCACCCCCGTGATATTCATTGCGCTGACCGCGCAAAATAAGTGCCCATACATGCCCGAATTGGCGCAGGTTCACGGGAGTAAACTCTTATAGGATTCGCAACCTTAATGCAATAAGACCGCAAGATAATGTTGCGGTCATATGGATAGCATCAATAGCTAGTGTTTTAGTCCGCGCTTGGAACCAGTGGCGCTGTATCTTCTGGATCAGGTGGCAACAAGGCGTCGGCATCCGATAAAGCCGGGGCTGTTGCCGCGCCTTCGGTGCTTTGAATTCCCAATCGGTCGATCACAGAATTGCCGGCTGACTTGCGCGCTGCAATCACTGTCAAGCTGAGCGAAGTGATGATGAACGCAACCGCCAAAATCCAAGTGACTTTCGTTAAAGCCGAGGCTGCGCTGCGGCCCGACATCACACCGCCACCGCCGCCACCGCCGCCAAGTCCAAGACCGCCGCCCTCTGAGCGTTGCAGCAGCACAACACCAACCAAAGCCAGTGCCAGCAGCAGGTGGATAGTAAGAACGACGTTTTCCATAGAGCCTCGCGTATCGCTGTTAGGCGGTAGATAGGAAAGTTTTCCCCCCGAAGCAAGGGGCAATACCATCTTGACCCGGGCAAATCCTCTGCGCAGAGTGTCCCTATGCCACATGATGCCCAAGACCATGATCAACCTCATAGCCTTTTGCCCTCTGATCCAGCGCTAAGGGTCAAAGCGCTTGAGACGCTTTTGGTGGACAAAGGGTTGGTTGATCCCGCCACCCTTGATGAAATTATTGATACCTATCAAACTAAAATCGGTCCTCAGAATGGCGCAGAGGTGGTGGCGCGGGCCTGGAGCGATGATGCGTTTCGTGATCTACTGTTCAAAGATGCCACATCGGCTGTCTCGCAGATGGGGTTTTATGGCCGTCAGGGCGAGCATATTGTGGCGGTTCAAAATACAGATAGCGTGCACAATCTTGTTGTGTGCACCTTGTGCAGTTGTTATCCATGGCCGCTTCTTGGCATTCCTCCGGGCTGGTATAAATCGGATGCCTACCGTGCACGGGCAGTGCGCGAGCCGCGTAAAGTGCTGGCTGAATTTGGCGTAACACTGCCCGAAAGTGTCTCTGTGAAGGTTTGGGATAGCACCGCGGAAATCCGCTATCTTGTAGTGCCGCAACGGCCTACAGGAACTGAAGGTTGGAGCACCGACGCGCTTGCAAAGCTGATCACCCGTGATGCCATGATCGGTACCGGTCTGATTGCGGCCCTGTCATGAGCCGGCTGCATGATATGGGCGGCCGCTTTGGAGATGGGCCGGTTGATGCCGAGCCCGCAGATGCGCCGGTTTTTGCCGAAGAGTGGCACGCGCGCGCATTGGCGGTAACGCTGGCGGCTGGAAGCCTTGGCCTGTGGACACTGGATGCATCGCGCCATTCGCGTGAGCGGCTGCTGCCGGCTGATTATGCGGTGTTTTCCTATTATGAAAAATGGATATCAGCGCTGTGCAATATGCTGGTTGAGCATGACGTTATAAGCCGCGCTGAACTGGAAAGCGCAATGGCCGATAGCGAACCATCGCCGCTTCAGGCGCGTCGGTTGACGCCTGANAAAGTGGCCAAAGTTCTGTCAAGCGGTGGTCCAACCNAACGCAAGAGCGGTGAAAAAGCACGTTTTTCCATTGGCGACGCGGTGCGCGCAGGTTGTGGCCAGAACCGGAATGTCAACGGAGGCCACAGCCGGTTGCCGTCCTATGCAGCCGGAAAAAAAGGCCGTATTGTGCAGTGCTACGGTGCACATGTTTTTCCGGATGCCAATGCGCATGGGCAGGGCGAAGCGCCCGAGCCTCTCTACTGCGTAGCCTTTAAGGCCGATGTGCTATGGGCGCATGCTGAAAATCCCAACGACGAGGTGATGCTTGATCTATGGCAAAGTTATCTGGACCCGATGTAATGCAAGCTGCGCCGCAGCCTGTTTTTGAACAGCCATGGCATGCTCAGCTTTTTGCCCTAAGCGTGGCACTGCACGCGCAAGGACTTTTTAGCTGGCCGGATTGGACCAAACGCTTTGGCGCAAGGCTCAAACATAATGGGGCCGACCATGAGCTTAATGGCGGTGATGATTATTTCACAGCCTGGCTGGAAACGCTCGAAGCGCTGCTGGTCGAGCGCGATCCAAAGGACAAGCGCCAGTTATCTGACTTGCACGCGGCATGGGCAGAGGCCTATTTGAGCACACCGCACGGCAGCCCGGTTGCCATTAAAATTAAAAAATAAACCAGTTTGGTGCTTTTCGAGGTTTTCTAGCGCGGCGAGGGCCGCTATACCGACGCGGGTTTGACGCAGATCAGAAAGGTCAAAAATGGCGAATGTGGTCGTGGTTGGCGCCCAATGGGGCGACGAAGGCAAAGGAAAACTAGTCGATTGGCTCAGCGAACGCGCCGATGTCATCGTGCGGTTTCAAGGCGGTCACAATGCTGGTCATACTCTGGTGATCGATGGCGAGGTTTATAAACTTTCGCTGCTGCCTTCAGGGATTGTGCGAAGCGGTAAGTTGTCGGTCATAGGCAATGGTGTGGTTCTAGACCCATGGCATTTAAAAGAAGAGATTGCCAAGCTGCAGGGCCAAGGTGTGCAAATTTCGCCCGAAAACCTGATGATTGCGGAAAATACGCCGCTGATATTACCGGTACACTCCGAACTAGATCAGGCCCGCGAAGGACAGAATAAAGTCGCCAAAATTGGCACCACGGGGCGCGGCATCGGCCCGGCTTATGAAGATAAAGTTGGCCGCCGCGCGATCCGTGTGTCCGATATGGCCGATCTTGATACGCTTAAAGCACGCATCGAGCGCTTGGCGGTGCACCATGATACCCTGCGTCGCGGTATGGGCATGGCCGAAGTGGATACCGACGCGCTGCTTGCGCAGCTCAACGACATTGCACCGCTGGTTTTGCAATTTGCCGCGCCGGTTTGGAAGGTGCTGGCCGAAGAGCGCAAAGCTGGTAAACGGATATTATTCGAGGGCGCGCAAGGCAGCCTTCTCGATGTGGACTTTGGCACCTATCCCTTTGTGACATCTTCCAATGTGATCGCAGGGCAGGCTGCCACCGGATCAGGTATGGGTCCAGGGGCGATTGATTTTGTGCTAGGGATTGTCAAAGCCTACACCACCCGGGTGGGCGAAGGCCCGTTTCCAACCGAACTTGACGATGCCGATGGTCAGCGCTTAGGCGAACGCGGTCATGAATTTGGCGTGGTGACAGGACGCAAACGCCGCTGTGGTTGGTTTGATGCGGCTTTGGTGCGCCAGACCTGCGCTACATCGGGAGTGAAAGGCATTGCCTTTACCAAGCTGGATGTTCTGGACGGCTTTGAGACGCTAAAAATCTGCGTAGGATATGAGCTAGGCGGCAAGACGCTTGACTATCTTCCCTTTGCGGCAGATCAGCAGGCGCGCTGCGTGCCGATCTATGAGGAAATGGATGGTTGGTCCGATAGCACAGAGGGCGCCAGAAGCTGGGCAGATCTGCCAGCCAATGCGATTAAATATGTGCGCCGCGTGGAAGAGTTGATTGAATGCCCGGTTGCGCTAGTTTCTACTTCACCAGAGCGTGAGGACACGATTTTGGTAACCGACCCGTTTCAAGACTAACCGAACTGCGAGAAGACATGGCCCTAAGCTACAAAGCCCGCCGCCGCTGGTCATTGGTGATTTTATTGATCGGCCTGCCGCTTTATGTGGTGGTGGCTGTCGGGGTCATCGGATTGTTTGATCGCCCGCCGATCTGGCTTGAGTTGCTCATTTACGTGTCTTTGGGCGTGCTTTGGGCGCTGCCGTTTAAATTTATCTTTCGGGGCATAGGACAGGCTGACCCTGACCAGTAGCACGCAAAAGCAGCGCCGCGCTTGCGCATCACTTTAGTGCAAAATCTGGTCGGGCAATTGATAGCCAATTTTATCCTTGCAGATTTCATAAGTTCCGTCCTCTAGAGCCTTTACTTTTCCCTGTTCAATCAAGGCGTTGAAAATGCCCATATAAGTCCGCCGCATGAAAGGACTTTTGGATACTTCTCGCGTGCGGCCAAAAACATTTCGCCGAGCAAACGTTTCGCGCTTTAAAACCAACGATAAATAGCTTGCGGCCGCTTCTATTTGGGCCTCTAGCGTTGTCGCTTTAACCCGTTCAGCATAAGTTGCAAAATCAATGGGTGCTTCGATTGAATTGTTTTCAGCTATCTCTGCCGCGGCAACTTTGGGGGCATCAACGCGTTGATCTTCCACCAATCTAAGCGGTTTAGGCATTGGTCTGTCGTTGTTTTCTACAGGTGAGACTTCTTGTGAAAGAGAGGTTTGCGCGGCCAAATTGGTTGATGTTGACATCTTTAAAATATCGTTGGTCGCAAGGTCAGTTGGATGCTCGCCCCTATTTGCAGCAACAGCCGCGCGCAAATGCGCTAGGGCATTGCGCCGCCGGCTTTGCCCAGGATGTGCCATTTTTTGATCTGTTTGTTTCAGCAATCGAGAGACATCTTGATGCTCTTGACGCAAAACCTGTTGCCTTAGGCGCGCCGGTTGCGTTTCTTTCGGATTATTTTGCTTTACGTCTTCAAATTTGGTTGAATTCAAGGACAGCATTTCGCTTAAATTATCCTCAGAGGAGCTTTTCTGAGNATCCTGACGGGTTGGCGTTTCCACATCCGTCAAAGGGGGGGATACTTTGGTTGCCCGCGCGGTACTTTCTGCAGGTTGGNTTTGATTTTCTGTCTCACTTGCTTGCAAGGATGTGTCATCAGGGACAGGTTTAGGGCCTTCAAAGGGTTGCTCTTGCTTAGCCACNACCGACTTGCGTATTACTTTGACCACNGGCTTAGTGATAGNGGGAGCAGNCGGTAAATCGACTGATTTTTGCAAAGAGTTTGCNAGAGACACTGCCGCCGGTTGTNAANTGGGCGCAGCGCTTTGTGCTACCTCAGANGAGCCCNCGGAGATGCNGTTTTTAGGCAAATCGGTTGGCACCTCTGCTGGCTCNGGGCGGGGTTCGTCCAAGGCTTTGTTGGGTGCATCCNTTNTAGNGGGNTCATTTTGTGCTCTGCCTTTGGTCAGTTCCGAGCTCAAATCATCAAAAATAATTTCTAGCGGCTTTTGCGCTGTGCTGGTGGGTTGTAAATCCATTGGATTTTGACTTTCCGCTTGCACTTCCCTGTTTCGTTCAGGGATCTTTGTGCTCACGTCAGGTGTTGCTTGTGTTTCTTGTTCTGCCGAGATCGTGAGAGGCGGAGGCGCCGGATATGATGCTGATTTTTCTTTTCTTGGCGGTGGGATCACCTCGTGGTCTGCAAAAAAGTTCTCAACTGGATCGCCCTGTAAAACCTCATTGGTAGGCCAGATCTTGGTTTGTTCATTTTCATCGTCGCTGAATGTCCCACGGTTGGCGAGGGCTTTGATCCGCTTCACACGCTCAGTTAGAGTTGTTTCTTGAACGGGTGCTTTAGGGCTAGAATTACTTGGCTCGGTGGCCTTGGGCTCTGCTGGTGAAAGCACAACATTGGTACCCTGAGTTCGTGCCGTCAGTTTTTGTGAGGAATTGCGCGAGGCAAGCTCGCTAATAATGCCCGGATCTAGGTCGGGGGGATTGGCGGCAAAATAACGATCATCAGAAGCCAAATCGCGAAAATATTCAGCAATGGCTTTCATAGCGCCAAACGAATCGGTAAACCCCTCCAAAGTGCAGGAAAAGGTGCCATAGGACACTGTGAGTACTTTATTTTCAATTCCCATAGGGCAGCTTACCTTCGAGTTTGTCTGTAATTTAGGTAACATGACAAAATCGACAAAAAACAAACGAATCTAGGGTTAAGCATGTATGATTTCATGGCCATATTAAGGCAATCTGACATTTTAGAGGGAATTTTGTCGTGAACCGGCTTATTGTATCCGAAAATGAACCAATCACTTTGCTTGGGGGCGCGCCGATAGACGCCAGCCTATTGGCCGAGGGCTTGCGTCTGGCCCCTAAGGCCGTGGCCGCAGATGGGGGGGCAAAAGCCCTTTTTGACCATGGCCACTGCCCTTTGGCTGTGATCGGTGATCTAGACTCGCTCGCGCCCGATCTGCAAGCGCAGGTGCCAGCTGAACGGCTCCACCGCATTGCCGAACAGGACAGTACGGATTTTGAAAAATGCCTGTCCCGGATCGAAGCACCTCTGATTGTTGGTGTGGGCTTTCTTGGGGGGCGCGCTGATCATCAAATGGCGGTACAGAGTGTGTTGGTACGTTATGCGCATCAGCGCTGCTTGCTGATTGGGACGCAGGATATCATCTGCGTTGTGCCGCCACAATTTGCACTTGATCTGCCGGTTGGTACCCGAGTTTCGCTTTTTCCTATGGCGGCGACAAAGGTGGCGTCGCAGGGGCTGGACTGGCCGACAGATGGGCTTGAGTTTTCTCCAAGTGGTCAAATAGGAACATCCAACCGATGCAATGGAAAGCTGGTGCTAGCACCGGAAAATTGCTCAATGTTGCTTATTCTGCCGCGGAAATTTGCCGAACCGGTAGCATCGGCATTGCAGTGCGCACCGAAATGGCCCGCTCCCTTATGAGGACATAAAGTCCCGCAGCAATGATCACAACGATCCCAATTGCGGCTGTTGGATTGGGGAGGTCGAAAAAAACCAGCCAACCAATCACAGTGGCTATCGGTATTTCAAGATATTGTAAGGGTGCGGTGGTGCTTGAGGGGGCATAGCGCAATGACCAAGTCATGACCAAATGCGCAGCGGTGCCCGTAAGACCAAACAGCAGCAGAAGCCAAATTTGATTTTTACTCAGAACAATCATTTGCATTTCTGCGAAGTCGCTGCCCTGAAAAAACCAGAGCGCTGGCGTGATTATCATCAGCGCCATCACACCATTGACAGCCTGAAGTGCGATAGGATCTGTCACTTTGGCAATTTGGCGAGTAACCATCATGAAAAATGCAATCAACCAAGCAGCTAAAAGCGGTAATAATGCGGGCGTACCTACGTCCTGAAAAGATGGTTGAATGACCAAAAGCGTACCGGCAAACCCGACCAGACAAGCAAGCAACCGCTGCCGTCCTACAACTTCTTTAAGAAAAATCTTGCCCAATAGTAACAAAATGAATGGCATCACAAAAACAATTGCGATTGTATCGACCAGCGGAAGATATCTGAGTGCAATCACCATGCAGGTTATACCGGCAATCAAAAGAGCAATCCGTAACCATGCAAAAGCTAGAACCCATCCCGACATACGCCAATTGCGCCCGGTGCCGTAAACCAAAGGAATTAAAAGGATCGCTTGAACAGCAAACCTCACAAATATCAATTGGGCCAAGGGCACGCTTTGGCCAAGCAGCTTTGCCAAAGCATCGCCAAGCGGTGCCAACAGACAAAACAGTAACATCAACAAAATGCCGAATAGTGGACGATCAAGGACCATCCACCATAGGTAATAAATTATCACTAATAAAGCAATCTAAAGTTGTCTTAATTTTATTGCGTTACTTTTTGTGCCATTTTTTGCTCTCGCAGAAATATGTATAGCCCACAGCCAGTGATGATAAATATTCCGCACAGGCTCAATTTGTTCGGAAAATCAGCGAAGACGAGATAGCCAAAAAATACGGCACATACAATTTCTAGGTAATGCAGCGGCGCCAGCGCCGTGGATGGTGCAGAGCGCAGTGCATAGGTCATAAGCAGATGTGAAATGGTGGCGAAAAATCCTACCCCGAAAAGCCAGAGCCAATAAATCCCCTGTGGCCATACCGGGTCCAAGCCTTGGATCGCCCCCCACTGGCCCCAAATCATCACCGGCAAACAGAGCAAAGAGCCTATAAGTGCGGTGTGAAATTGCATCGGGACGGGATGAATATGGCGTGAAATGCTGCGTGTGCTCAGCATATATCCGGCAAAACTAACGGCGGTCGCCAGCGGAAACAGAGCATAAGCCCCAAACGCGGCAAAGCTTGGTTGAATTACCAGCACCACTCCTACAAAGCCGACCAATGCGGCGCCCAGCCGACGCGGTCCGATTTGTTCCTTTAAAAGCCATTTTCCCAGCACCAGCAAAATAAAGGGTTCAACAAAGACAATTGCCAAAGCATCAGCAATTGGCATCACCGAAATGGCGGCTACAAAACAATAGGTTGAGACAATTAATAAGATAGCGCGCAGCGTCATAGGCCAAATCAAGCGCTGAGGCATGGTAAACCCGTGGCCAAGTAACCCGATCACTGGCGCCATCAAAACAGCTTGTAGAACAAACCGGCTGGTTGTGATTTGGGTAACTGGGATTTCATCAGCAGCCAGCTTTGAGGCGACGTCCAAAAGGGGCGCAACAACGCAAAACGCGATCATAAGCCCAACGCCCAAGACTACTCGGTCGGTGTTGGTTTCAGCAGTAGCGTTTAAAGGGCTGTTCATGGGCCGCAGTTGATCTTTGTTTTATACAATAGTCTGTTTTGAAACCGACACTTCAGGCGGTCAAAACCACAGTCTAACAATTGGGCTAACATTTGGGCTAACAATTGGGAATGTTGACAGCCAATCCACCCAGCGATGTTTCTTTATAACGCTCGCTCATATCCAGACCGGTTTGGCGCATGGTTTCTATGCAAGCATCAAGTGGAACCAGATGGGTACCATCGCCGCGTAGCGCGAGGCTTGCGGCAGAAACCGCCTTTATCGCACCCAGCCCGTTGCGTTCAATACAGGGCACCTGAACCAAGCCCTTAACTGGATCACAGGTCATGCCCAAATGATGCTCAAGCGCAATTTCTGCTGCATTTTCAACCTGTTCTGGACTGCCTCCTAAAACTGCGCATAGCCCCGCTGCAGCCATCGCACTGGCGCTGCCAACCTCGGCCTGGCAGCCGGCCTCAGCGCCGCTGATCGAGGCATTGAATTTCACCAAGCCGCCAATTGCAGCAGCCGTGAGTAAAAAGTCTTCGACGCGAGATCTCTGTGCGCCGGGAACATGATCAAGATAATACCGGATGACAGCAGGCACCACGCCTGCCGCGCCATTGGTCGGCGCAGTAACCACTTGCCCGCCGGCTGCATTTTCTTCGTTCACCGCCATGGCATAAACACTCATCCAATCGTTGATTGTATGCGGTGGCGCAAGGTTCATGCCGCGTTCAGCCATCAAGGCATCATGTATACCTTTCGCCCTGCGCTTGACCTGCAAACCACCGGGCAGAATACCATCGCGCGTCAGGCCGCGGTCAATACAGTCGGACATCACCTGCCACAGGCGGGCAACACCGCTGCGTAAAGCATCATGTCCTGCGCATGACATTTCATTCGCGCGCTTTAACTCGGCAATGGTTTTCCCCGAGGTTTCGGCCATCCGAAGCATATCGGCCGCAGTTGTAAAGGGGTAGGGCACCTCGGCCCCTGTGTTTTCAGAACCGTCTTCGGTCAGTTCGGTTTCGGTCATCACAAAGCCGCCGCCGACCGAATAATAGGTCTCTTGCAGGATCACATCACCCTGAGCATCCGTGGCTTTGATAATCATGCCGTTTGGATGACCGGGTAAATTGGGCCCAAAATCGAATTGAAGATCATTTTTGGGGTCGAATGCAAGCTGCGGCAGGCCGGGCGGCGCAACAGAATGTGTGCTACGAATAGCGGCTAGAGCCGCTTCTGCTTTGTCATGATCGTAGCTGTCCGGTTCAAATCCCGCCAGACCCAAGATTGTCGCTCGATCGGTCGCATGGCCAATGCCGGTAAAGGCAAGCGAGCCGTGTAGGCTAGCTTGCAATCCGGTAGCCGCAAAAGGTGAGCCACGCAGTATATCCAAAAAACGCGCAGCCGCCACCATTGGCCCCATCGTATGCGAAGATGAGGGGCCTATGCCAACTTTGAAAATATCAAAGACAGACAAAAACATCTAAAGCGATCCTTTTTTAACTGTGGCATTTGTTCGGCGTGTCTGCATCATAAAGCAAAACATCGCGCTTGCGAGCAAATCTGTTTTATTCATTGGTTTCACCACAAGCGCTACATATGCCGCGTTACGCCGCCATCAGAACGGATACTTTGGCCGGTGATGTAACTGCTGTCTTCACTCAGAAGGAAAGCCGCCGTTTTGGCTTGTTCCTCTGCTGTGGCAAGTCGCTTAAGGGACGACATTTGTGCAAATTTTTCTGGCAGGTCAAGACTATCGGTAAACCCGGGTAATAGGCAGTTCATACGGATGTTTTCCGGGCCGTAGCGATCTGAGAAGAGCTTGGTAAACGAGGACACAGCAACTCGGTAAACACTAGAGGTGGGAAATGTCAGGCTGGGCTCAAATGCGGAAAACGTTGTGATGTTTACGATTGATCCGCCGCCCTGTTGCTGCATGATCGGCGTGACGATCTTTGCCACCTGAATGACGGGTTTAAGCACCATTGAATGGGCTTTGTCCCAATCATCGTCAGAAATTTCAAGCAAATCGCCCTTGGGCGGCCCACCCACATGAATGAGCAGGGCATCGATGCGGCCATAAGTGTCCATGGTTAAATCTATTAGCGCGTTCACGTCCTGTGGGTTTTCCGCGCTTCCGCGCGATGCAACGCCGTCAAGCTCTTGTGCCAGATTTTCACAGCTTTCTGATGGTGACATCATTGACAGACTATAGCCTCTTGTCCGCATTTCCCGTGCTGCTGCCGCGCCCATGCCGCGGCCGCCACCAACAATCATGCATACTTTGGTATCCATCTACCTAACTTTCCATAATTTGATACAGAACTCGTGCATTACATAGATCACGAAATTCATTTGAAACACTCAAAAAGCGACAGTTGTTATGGCAAACAGGTCATCTTAAATCATCCAGATTGCCGCGCCGCTTCGGTTTTGTATAAATCACACTCGCACATCGTTTGAATGTTGCCTATAAGCGCAGTAATCTCAATGGAGGCCTGATATGTTTGACTCATTAAGTGCTGATGACAAAGCTAAATTTTCTGCCGCAAAAAGGGCCGCCGGTCTGGTGCAAAGTGGGATGAAGGTTGGTCTTGGAACCGGAAGCACTGCCGCATGGCTGGTCAAACACCTGGGGCAGAAAATAAGCGATGAAGGGCTACGCATTCAAGCAGTNCCAACCTCAAGCCGGACAGCTGATCTGGCTCAAAAAGTGGGTATCGAAATTATCACTCTTGATGAAGCNGGCTGGCTCGATTTGACGATTGATGGGGCTGATGAATTTGATGCTGATTTTTCACTCATTAAAGGTGGNGGTGGTGCGCTGCTGCAAGAAAAAATTGTTGCGATGGCAAGTGATCGCATGATTGTCATTGCAGATTCTGACAAAGAGGTTAGCCAACTCGGGGCATTCCCATTGCCCGTAGAGGTCATTCCATTTGGCATGAACTCCACACGCATTTCGATTGAACGCACGCTTGAAGTGCTTGGCTATCTGAACGCTAAAATTAGCACCCGCATGGAAGGTGATCGGTTGTTTGTGACAGACGAAGGCAATCACATCCTTGATTTGCACATGAACGCAATCAATGATGCCAAAGCCCTTGCACTAGGGCTAAATCAATTGCCTGGGGTGGTTGAAAATGGGCTTTTCATTGATATCTGTTCTTCGGTAATCATCGGCCATTCCAATGGAAGCGTTGAAACACGCGACCTTTTGAACGGTGTAACAGAAAACGCAGATATGTCCGCCGAAGGGCAAAATCTGTTTTCTGACATTGAGGATTGATATGACGTTTGATTTTGATCTCTTTGTCATTGGAGGCGGCTCTGGCGGTGTCCGTGCTGCACGGGTTGCGGCCGCAGAGCCCGGNATTTCCGTCGGATTGGCGGAAGAAGATCGTTATGGCGGAACCTGCGTTATTCGCGGCTGTGTGCCAAAAAAATTAATGGTGTATGCCAGTGAGTATTCCGGCGTGTTTAACGAAGCGCATGGTTATGGCTGGGATGTAGAGGCCGCGGCGTTTAACTGGCCTGCCTTCAGGGGCCGCTTGAACGGGGAACTTGATCGGCTTGAAAATGTNTATCGCGGGCTTCTGGCAAATTCAGGGGTCACCAGCTTTGATGCCAAAGNGCGGCTNTNGGGTCCAAACACGGTTGAATTAAGCACNGGGGAAACCAAAACCGCCCGCCATATTTTGGTGGCAACCGGCGGTTGGCCAGTGCGGCCNGATGTGCCNGGCATCGAGCACAGTATCACGTCNAATGAAATGTTCGGACTTGAACAATTACCTAAGTCGATCCTGATTGTTGGCGGAGGTTATATCGCATGCGAATTTGCCGGCATTATGAATGGGATGGGGGTCGCCACCACGCAATACTATCGTGGTGAGCAAATTTTGCGCGGATTTGACCGCGAAGCACGCGATTTAATCGCGTCATCAATGATCGAGCGTGGCATTGATCTGCGCTGCGGTGCTGATGTGGCAAAAATTGAAAAGAGTGGCTCGGGTTTGGTGGTCACTGATAGACAGGGCAATTCGGCCAGCTTTGATCATGTGATGTATGCAACCGGCCGCGCGCCGAATACCGCGGGGCTCGGTCTAACCGATATTGGCGTCAAAACAGGTGCTGCGGGCGAAATACTCGTCGATGAGTTTTCTCAAACCTCGNTGCCGTCAGTCTATGCCATCGGAGATGTGACAAATCGCGCCAACCTAACCCCGGTTGCNATCCGCGAAGCCATGGCCTTTGTCGAGACTGTGTTTAAGGAAAACCCCACTGCACCAGACCATGACCTCATTCCCACGGCAATATTTACCCAGCCTGAAATGGGCACTGTCGGGCTTTCCGAAGAAGCGGCGCGGGCCCAAGAGCCAATTGATGTCTATGCCAGTAGCTTTAAGCCAATGCATTCTGGATTCGCCGGTAAGAGCGAAAAAATGTTAATGAAACTGGTTATATCGCAACAGGGTGAGCGTGTGCTAGGGTGCCATATCGTCGGGCCTGCAGCGGGCGAGATGATCCAACTTGTGGGGATCGCGGTCAAGATGGGGGCGAGCAAAGCCGACTTTGACCGTACGATGGCCGTGCACCCGACAATGGCCGAAGAATTGGTAACAATGCGAGTAATGCGCGCCAGCGCTTGAAAAATGAATTTTGCTGCCCAGTTAAAAGGGGAGCACGAAGTAGACCGAAGAGACGGATAAAAAGGGACAAATTTTATGGCTGGAAACTCAGGCGGCCCGTGGGGCGGCGGTGGACAGGGTGGCGATGATCGCGGCCCTAAAAAAAATGAAGGCGGAGGACGGCGGCCAGCAAACGACGGCCTGCAAATTCCACCTGAAATCGATGATATGCTGAAAAAAGGCCAAGATCAGCTTCGGGTTCTGATGGGCGGCAAAGGTGGCGGCGGCCGCGGCGGTGATGGTGATCAGGGCGATGGCCCCAATATGGGCCGTACCGTCATAATCGCATTCGTGGCGCTGTTCGCGTTATTTTGGGCTTTTTCCAGCTTTTACACAGTGAAGCCAGAAGAAAAATCAGTCGAGCTGTTCCTCGGGAAATACTCGTCGATCGGTAATCCCGGCCTTAATTTCGCCCCGTGGCCACTAATGACCTATGAGGTCTTGCCGGTAACCCGCGAGCAAAACGAAGGCATTGGCGTTGGAGGCCGTGGTAGCGAGGCCGGTCTGATGCTGACACGCGACGAAAATATTGTGGACATTGATTTCGAAGTGGTCTGGAATATCAATGACCCGGCGAAATATTTGTTCAATCTTAGGGATCCGCAAATGACCATCCGCGCGGTGGCCGAATCTGCGATGCGTGAAATTATCGCCCAGTCCGAACTTGCGCCGATTTTGAACCGGGATCGGAGAGTGATCAAAGACGACCTCGCACTTTTGATCCAACAAACACTCGACAGCTACAACAGCGGCGTCAATGTGGTACGGGTCAACTTTGACCGCGCCGATCCGCCAGAGCAGGTGATCGATGCGTTCCGCGCTGTTCAGGCTGCAGAACAGGAACGTGACCGGCTGGAAAAACAAGCGGATGCATATGCCAACCGGGTGCTTGCACAGGCACGCGGCGAATCCGCTCAGGTATTGGAAGAAGCCGAAGGCTATCGCGCACGGGTGATCAATGAAGCAACCGGTGAAGCCAGCCGGTTCTCGGCTGTTTTAGAAGAATATCTAAAAGCCCCGGATGTAACCCGTAAACGGCTTTATCTTGAAACTATGGAAGAGGTCTTGGGAAGCGTTGACAAAGTCATCATCGATCAACAAGCAAGCGGTCAGGGCGTGGTGCCTTATCTGCCACTGAACCAACTTCGGCAGGAGAATAAGTGATGCGTAGAATAGGTTTTCTCATTCCCGCTCTGGTGATCTTGATCATCGGTCTCATGTCAGCAATATTTATTGTAGACGAGCGTAACAAAGCGCTTGTGCTTCAATTCGGCCGCGTGGTGTCCATCAAAGAAGACCCCGGTCTGGCCTTTAAAATACCTTTCATTCAGGAAGTTGTGTTCTACGATGATCGGATTCTAAGCCGTGATGTAGACCCGCTTGAAGTCACGCCGCTTGATGATCGGCGTTTGGTGGTTGATGCCTTCGCCCGCTACCGGATTGTCGATGTCAACCAATTCCGGGAAGCCGTTGGCCCAGGTGGAATTCAAATTGCCGAGACCCGCTTGGACGGTATTTTGATCAACGAATTGCGCGAAGTTCTTGGCTCGGTAAGCTCAAACGATATCCTCAGTTCGGACCGAGCGGCTTTGATGCTGCGAATTCGCAACGGTGCAATTGAAAGTGCGCGGTCGATTGGGCTTGAAGTTGTGGATGTGCGGTTGATACGAACGGATCTTCCAAGGGCGAACCTAGACGCAACCTTCGCGCGGATGCGCGCTGAACGGGAACGTGAAGCAGCGGATGAGATCGCGCGTGGTAATGAGGCGGCGCAGAGGGTACGGGCAACAGCCGACAGAACGCAGGTTGAGATTGTTTCTGAAGCCAAGCGCGAAGCAGAAATTACGCGTGGTCAGGCCGATGCCGAACGCAACAATATCTTTGCCAAAGCCTATGGGGCTGATCCTGAGTTCTTTGAATTCTACCGCTCGCTATCAGCTTATCGCACTTCCCTGCGCGGTCAAAACACAAGCATAGTCATGTCGCCGGATTCAGAGTTTTTCAACT
>PBSX01000014.1 GCA_002726375.1 Marinovum sp. | reverse complement strand
TGGCTTGCCAAACTGTTTGCGGTCTAGCCCGTATTGCCGTGCGCCCATCCAGCAAAACTCGGCCGCGCCCATCACCCCCCAAGCGATGCCATAGCGTGCGCGGTTTAAACAGCCGAACGGACCTTTTAGGCCTTCAACATTGGGCAGCAGCGCGTCTTCGCCGACCTCGACATTGTCCAAAACGATCTCGCCCGTGGTCGAGGCGCGCAGCGACAGCTTGCCCGTGATTTTTGGCGCGCTTAGACCCTTGGTGCCTTTATCAAGCACAAATCCGCGGATTTTCCCGTCATGGGCATCAGATTTGGCCCAGACCACAAACACATCTGCAAATGGCGAATTGGAAATCCACATTTTTGAGCCGTTCAGAACATAGCCGCCCTGTACTTTTTCGGCCCGGGTTTTCATGCCGGCCGGATCGGATCCCGCGTCGGGTTCGGTGAGCCCAAAGCAGCCGATCCATTCACCGGCGGCAAGTTTGGGCAGATATTTTTGCCGCTGCTGTTCGGTACCATAGGCGTAAATCGGGTACATTACCAAAGAAGACTGCACCGACATCATGGACCGATAGCCCGAATCCACGCGTTCGATTTCACGTGCAACCAGACCGTAAGCAACATAGCCGGCACCGATGCCGCCATATTCTTCTGGGATGGTCGAGCCTAAAAGACCCATTTCGCCCATTTCGGCAAAGATACCGGGCTCTGCCTTTTCTTCGCGGTAGGCCGCGATCACCCGTGGCTGAAGCTTTTCCTCGGCATAGGCGCGGGCGCTATCACGGATCATTCTTTCATCATCTTCGAGCTGCGCATCCAGCAGCAGCGGATCTTCCCAATTAAAGGATGACAGATTTGGCGCGTCTTTGGCTTTCAACATTTTTTGAAGTCCTTTTGGGATGTGGTCAAGCGGGGTATGATCATCACAGAGGTCATGTGATACAAGTCTTTATTGATGTGGTCGCAATCTTGCTTGGCAAGACAGAAAAAAGCGATTTTTCCATAGTGTCTCATCCACCGTTGCCGTTCAGGTTACTCAAAGGATATATCTGTTATCGCTTGAAGTTCAAGCATCACCGTGTAGGCGGTTGGGATATATGCAATTGGTATCACTTAAGCGAAATGAAGGCGGTTGCTTCAATCTCAAGCAAGGCCTCATCTTCCACTAGATCATCAATGATAATCAGTGACATTGCAGGAAAGTGTTTGCCAAATATCCGTTGATAAGCTTGGCCAATCGCACGCTGATTTGCGAGGTATTCCGACTTGTCTTTCACATACCATGTAAGGCGTCCGACATCGCTCACACGGCCGCCGGCAGCTTGAACAATCACGGCAATATTGGATAGAATTTGCTCCATCTGGCCGCAGAAATCTTTTGCAACGAATTTCTTGTCCTTGTCCCAGCCAATTTGGCCGCCGATGTGCAATGTCCCATCGGGCATGAGCATTCCATTTGCATAACCAAGGGCCGGGGCCCAACCTTCGGGGTGAATAGTCTTGGGATACATTTTCAGACCTCAATAAGTGCGNTGATTTTTGCCCTCACATGCGCAGGCCACGGGGCCGGTCGACCCTCACCGTTAACGCACACCAGGGTCTGGCCGGCTTCGAAACAGAGTACATCGGATTTCATTGCTTGGGTAATCAGGGTAAGACTGGTTTTGCTNAGGCGTGTAAACCTAAGGCAAAGCTCCAGACAGTCACCATGTCGACAGGGCTTTTTAAAGCGCACATTGAACGCGGCGGTTGGTACGCCCGCATTAGGGTGCATATATTCAAATGGCCAATTCAACACATCGCTGAACAGCGCCTCGACTGCGTCATTAATCATTTCAAAAAAACGAGGGTAAAAGACTATTCCGGCCGGATCGCAGTGTTTGAACAACACTTTTTGTTTATAAGTGAAATGCATGCTATTGCGCGAATATTTGGTAGCTTTGCCCAGNGCATGTCCGGTCAATTNCTTCGGTATTTGGCAAACAATCNCTGATAAATTTGCTGATATCCTCACTTTTGGGCAGGTGCGGCTTGAGTAATAGGTCAAAATCGCNGGCTACTGGCTTAAGCTCGGNGNGGGTNTCTTTTATGCTGATTCTGTCAGCTGTTCGATATGCTGCCCTTGGCCGACAATAGGTCTGCACATGTAAAGTTTGCATTCTTTTCTCCTTGCTTCAGGTCACTTGAGACATGATCTGATATATTGGATCACTTCCTCGATGATCTCAGTGGCGCTAGTGGCAGATTCTTTTGGCAACGGACCAAGCGAACGCCCAACGAGGTGAATGGCTCCCTTGGGCAGGCCGGACAGATTTTTGTTTGGCATTGTCATAGCTCACCCCTCACATGCCAGAGTTCGGGAAACAGCTCTACCTCCAACATGCGACGGAGATAAGAAACGCCTTCTGTACCGCCCGTACCGCGTTTAAAGCCAATCACGCGCTCCACGGTGGTGACATGGTTAAAGCGCCAGCGGCGGAAGTAGTCTTCTAAATCTACTAGCTTTTCGCCGAGCTCATAGAGCGACCAATAAATATCAATGTTCTCATAGACTGTTTTCCAGCGGTCTTGGATTTGCGGCAAAGCAGTATGCGGAGTGTCCAGTTGCGGTGTGGGCACATTATTTTCGTTGCCGTCCATCGTGCGACACAGATGGCGTAACACTTCGTCATAAAGGCTCGGCCGCGCCAGTTCCTTAGATAGCATAGCGTGGGCGTCCGGCATATGGGCATGGGGCTTTAGCATATTCGGGTTTCGGTTGCCGAGCACATACTCGATCATCCGGTATTGATAGGACTGAAAACCCGAAGANGGCCCAAGCGCTTCACGAAATGCTGTATAGTCGGCAGGTGTCATGGTGCGCAGAACGTCCCACTGGTTATTGAGTTGTTCGAAAATTCGGCTCACCCGGGCGAGCATCTTGATCATGATTGCCGTATCACCCGAGCTTAGCGCCTTACGAGCAGCGTCTAATTCGTGCAGGATCAGCTTCATCCAAAGTTCCGACGTCTGGTGCTGAATGATGAATAGTAATTCGTCATGTGCGGTGCTGAGAGACTTTTGCGCCGAAAGTATTGGTGCAAGGTGCAGATAATCGCTGTAGGACATTGCACCCTCGAAATCCATCTTGGCGCCNCCAGTTNCGGGATTGTAGGCTGCTTTATTCATCAATCGGTTGCCCGAAGCTTGAANCGCTGGATTTTGCCGCTTTCGGTTTTTGGCAGNGCTTTGNTAAANACAATGGACCGAGGGTGTTTATAAGGCGCAATTGTGGATTTGACATGATCCTGAAGCTGCTTTGCCATTTCATCACTGGGNATATCGCCAGCGCTCAAGACCACATGAGCCTCAACAATTGAGCCGCGATCTTCATCCGCAACACCGATCACGGCACATTCCACCACGGCAGAATGTGACAGCAAGGCGGCTTCTACTTCTGGCCCGGCGATGTTGTAGCCTGAGCTGACAATCATATCATCGCTGCGGGCGGCAAAATAAAAATACCCGTCCTGGTCCATGTGAAAGGCATCTCCGGTGATATTCCAACCATTTTGGACATATTCGGTTTGCCGCGCTCCGCGTAAATAGCGGCAGCCGGTTGGACCCCGAACAGCCAATAAGCCGACCTTTCCACAGTCAACCTCATCCCCATTTTTATCTACCACCTTTGCCTCATATCCGTTCACAGGCTTTCCGGTGCAGGCCGGTTTGTGATCTTCAAATCGGTTGCTGATAAAGATATGAAGCATTTCGGTTGCGCCAATGCCGTCGAGCATTGGCTTGCCGGTTTTTGCCCGCCATTCTTCATAGACCGGTTGGGGTAGAGTTTCGCCTGCAGAAACTGCCGCGCGCAAAGAGGACAGATCAGCGCCGTCTTCCATGGCGCGCAGCATCGCGCGGTAAGCGGTTGGCGCTGTAAAGCAAACCGTGGCTTTATATTTCTCAATGATGTCGACCATATTTGGCGGGGATGCGTTTTCCAATAGTGTGGCAGCCGCGCCATAGCGCAAAGGAAAGATTGCCAAGCCCCCAAGACCAAAAGTAAACGCCAAAGGCGGCGAGCCGACGAACACATCCTCGACCGTCACCTTCAATACCTCCTTTGCGTANCCATCCGCNATGATCAANAGNTCNCGGTGAAAGTGCATNGTGCCTTTNGGCGTGCCCGTAGAGCCCGAGGTAAANCCGATCAACGCCACATCATCCTGTGCTGTTTCCACAGATTGGAAGGTCACAGGCTTTTCCAGTGCCAGTTCATCCAACTCGGCATTGTGGTTAGAGGTTCCATCAAAACCAACCACCTTTTGCAAGCAAGAGCTGTCCTTTTCACAAATGCGCATTTCATCCATCAGCCGGATATCACAAAGCGCATGGCTAATTTCAGCCAGCTCAACATATTTAGCCAATTCAGCCGCNCGGAGCATGGGCATGGTGTTGACCACCACAGCGCCGACTTTGGTGGCTGCCAGCCAGCAGGCCACCATGGCGGGATTATTGGCCGATCTGATAAGGATACGATTGCCCGGTTTTACCCTCAAGTCGTCTACCAGAACATGCGCAATGCGGTTGCTCCAGTCGGTAAGTTCTTTGTAGGTTCTGCGCCGTCCATTTCCAATCAGTGCGGTGTGGTCGCCAAATCCCTTTTTGACCATCGCATCGGTAAGCTCATAGGCAGCATTTANCCGGTCGGGATAGTTGAAATTTTCCAGTGGAAAATCTGGCAAGGTTTCTTGTGGCGGCAAATTATCCCTTGAAAACGTATCCGTATGCGCAGTTTGCCTAAACATATCTAAACCTCCAGATGGCTGGCTAAGGTTTGCTTTGCAATCACAAGGCGCTGGATATCGGAGGCGCCTTCATAGATGCGCAAAGCGCGAACTTCCCGATATAATCTTTCGACAACCTGGCCTGATTTTACACCGTCACCGCCGTGCAGTTGCACCGCTTTGTCGATGACATTTTGCGCATGGTCTGTGGCAAATAGCTTTGCCATTGCGGCTTCGCGGGTCACCCGCGGAGCGCCGCTGTCTTTTGTCCAAGCCGCGCGGTACACCAGCAATGCTGCGGCATCTATATCCAAAGCCATGTCGGCGATATGTCCCTGCACCATTTGCCGATCAAAAAGTGGCGTACCTTCAACCCTGCGCGTTGTGACCCGCTGAAGGGTTTCCGAAAGTGCGCGCCGCGCAAACCCCAAAGCAGCTGCGGCCACGGTAGAGCGGAAAACATCAAGCACAGACATCGCAATTTTAAAGCCCTGTCCCGGCGCGCCGATTAGGGCGGATGCCGGAATGCGGCAGTCGGAAAACCGCAGGGTGGCAAGCGGGTGCGGNGCCATTGTCTCAAGNCGNTCGGTNATNTCNAANCCNGGCANNCCNGCNGGCACAATAAAGNCNGATANNCCTTTGGCCCNCGGGGCTTCACCAGTGCGGGCGAAGACGGTGTAAACATCGGCAATGCCCCCGTTCGATATCCANGTTTTTTCGCCGTTCAACACGAAGTCAGCCCCGTCCTTTGTAGCGGTCATGGTTGAACTTGCCACATCAGAGCCTGAGTGTGGCTCAGTCAAAGCAAAGGCAGAAATAGCCCGACCTGCGCGGGTTTCGGGCAGCCATTCGCTGCGCTGCTGGTCCGAGCCAAAAAGAGAAATAGCGCCCGTGCCCAGCCCCTGCATAGCAAAAGCAAAATCTGCAAACCCGTCATGGCGCGCCAAAGTTTCGCGGATGAGGCACAGGCTGCGCACGTCCAACCGTGGGTGGGTTTCACCGTCTACTGCAGAATAGGAAAGAAAGCCTGCATTCCCTAACATCGCAACAAGCTGCCGGCAGGCTTCATCGGCATTTTGATGGTCAATCTGGGTCAGATTTTTGCCCGCCCAATCCTCTAAGCTTTCAGCTAGAACTCTATGCTGATCTTCGAAAAACGGCCAATTGAGAAAGCTTTTATCCACCATCAGTCGCCCTCGAAAATCGGTTTTTCTTTGGCCACAAAAGCATGGTAGGCGCGGTGGAAATCTTGTCCCTGCATACAAATAGCTTGGGCTTGTGCTTCGGCCTCAATGGCTTGTTCAATCGACATTGACCATTCTTGTGCCAGCATGGTTTTGGTCATCATATTGGCAAAATTTGGACCTTCGGCAATGCGTTTTGCTATCTTTTGTGCAGTCGGTAAAAGCTCATCTGCAGAGGCCAAGCGATTAAAGTAGCCCCAATTTAAACCTTCCTCGGCACTCATTGATCGACCAAGATATAGCAATTCTGCAGCGCGCCCCTGACCGATAAGGCGCGGCAGGATTGAACAGGCCCCCATGTCGCATCCCGCCAGACCAACNCGGTTAAACAGAAACGCAGTTTTTGCCTCTGGTGTTGCGATCCGCAGATCNGATGCCATTGAAATAATTGCGCCAGCGCCGGCACAAATGCCATCCACTGCGGCGATAATCGGTTTGCCGCAATTGATCATTGCTTTGACCAGATCGCCGGTCATCCGTGTAAAGGTTAAAAGTTCCTTCATTGACATTTTTGTAAGCGGCCCAATGATTTCATGAACGTCACCGCCTGAGCTGAAATTGCCGCCGTTTGGCGCAAAGACAACCGCCTTGATGTCCTCATCATAGTGCAAATCGCGAAACCAGTCGCGCAATTCGGCATAGCTATCGAAGGTAAGCGGGTTTTTACGCTCTGGTCTGTCAAGTGAAATGGTAGCGATGCTGTCCTCAATATCGCAGTTGAAATTTTGTATCTCACGGCGCATGTCGGATCACTCCTCTAGCGATTTTGTCAGGTGGTCTAGACGCAGGATCATGCCCTCGATGTCGTCTTTATTCAGTTCTGCAAGGATTTCATTGATCCAGGCCTCATGCATTTTGGCATGTTCGGCAAAAACCCTTTTGCCTTTTGNGGTCAAATGGATCAGATTGGCGCGCCGATCTCCTGGGACAGACACTCGCAGTGCCAAGCCTTCTTCGGTTAACTTATCCACAATCCCTGTGATATTTCCGTTTGAAACCCGCAGCCGCTTTGAGATTTCGCTCATCTTTAGGCCTTCAGGCGCGCGCTCCAAAGCGGACATTACATCAAAGCGGGGCAGGGTGGATTTGAACTCAGCCCGCAGGCGGCGGCGAATTTCATCTTCGATTAAACTGCTGGCTTTCAGCAATTTTAACCACAAACGCAATCGCTCTTTGGCAATTGGATCTTCTGATTGATCTGCCTTTGGGTTGGTTTTCATATTTCGCCTCCAGACAAGGAAAGGGCTTGGCCCGTTACAGAACGTGCACCCTCAGAACAAAGCCAGACAGTCATTGCGGCCACTTCATCGGTTTGAATGAAACGCTTTTGCGGATTTCCCGCGCGAAGGCTTTGGTAGGCAGCGTCTGCGCTCATTCCAGTTTTTGCAATGATGTTTTCAACAGAGCGTTCTAACAATGGGGTTTCGGTAAATCCTGGGCAAATAGAATTGACTGTGATGCCCGTGGAGGCCAATTCCAATGCGACAGCACGGGTTAGGCCAACAACCCCGTGTTTTGCAGCGCAATAGGCGCTGACATAGGGATACCCCTTTAATCCGGCGGTTGAAGCAACCGCGATCAGGCGCCCCCATCCAGCGGTTTTCATATCTTGTAAGGCGGCCTGCCAAACATTGGCAACACCGATTAAATTGACGGCCAACATATCTTGCAATTGATCCGTTGACATTTTTGCAAAGGGAACGCTTTGCGCTGCGCCAGCATTTGCCACCACAGCGCTGATCGGCCCGAGATTGGCGCGGGCTTTTTCAAAGGCGCTTGCCACAGCAGAGGGTTGGGTAACATCACAAAGCTGATACGGCAGGTTTTGCTTTTTAAGCGCGCTTTCACGGCGGCCCATAATGGTGACCTGTGCCCCGTTGGCGCTGAGCTCAGCTGCTATTGTTGCGCCAACGCCGCTTCCGCCGCCAGTGATAATGATATGCTTTCCTTCTAGTGTCATACTCTAATCATTTCTGCTTCACGATCTGCCAAACGCCAAGCCTGATCTCGGCCCGGAAGATAGGGCATTGGCCATATTTCACTGCGTGAGCCTATTTTAGAGCCCTCGCGCAAAGTCCAGTATGGATCTGCCAGATGCGGCCGCCCCACAGCCACAAGATCGGCGCGCCCTGCCATCAAAATTGAATTGGCATGGTCCGCTTCGTAGATGTTGCCCACCGCCATTGTGGCAATGCCGGTTTCATTGCGAATGCGATCCGCGAACGGGGTTTGAAACATACGGCCGTAGATCGGTTGGGCGTCTTTTGTTGTTTGCCCAGCAGAGACATCAATAATATCTGCGCCGGCCTTAAAAAAAGCTTTTGCGATCTCAACGGCCTCATCCGGTGTTACCCCCGATGCCCCGATCCAGTCATTCGCTGAAATACGAACTGACATAGGCTTTTCTTTGGGCCAAGCGCGCCGCATTGCATCGAACACACGCAGTGGAAAGCGCAAGCGGTTGTCCAAGCTGCCACCGTAATCGTCGGTGCGGGTATTGGAGGCCGGAGAAATGAAAGAGGACAAAAGATACCCATGCGCCGCGTGCAATTCAATCATATCAAAACCGGCGCGCTCGGCCATCAATGTGGCGGCAACAAACTGATCGCAAATTTCATCCATATCTGCGGTGGTGGCTACCCGCGGGGTTGCATTGCCCTGGGACCATGGGATCGCAGAGGCCGAGATTAAATCCCAATTACCGGACGCTAGGGGTTCATCCATGCCTTGCCAGCCAATATTGGTTGACCCTTTGCGGCCGGAATGGCCGATTTGGCAGCATATTTTGGCTTCGGTCTCTTGGTGAACGAAGTCCGTGAGCCTGTTCCACGCTTTTTCGTGTTCTGGGTGGTATAATCCCGGGCAACCCGGGGTGATGCGACCAGTGTCCGACACACAGGTCATTTCGGTATAGACCAGCGCCGCGCCGCCTTTGGCGCGCTCACCGTAGTGGATCAGGTGCCAGTCGGTCGGGCAGCCGTCAACCGCTTTATATTGAGCCATGGGTGAGACAACAATCCGGTTACTAAGGTGCATTTCGCGCAATTTATAAGGCGCAAACATTGGTGCGCGGACTGGTGCATCGGGGGCGACGCCAGCTTTCGTCTGAAACCATTTTTCAGCCGAGTTTAGCCAGTCTTTGTCTCGCAGCCGCAGGTTTTCATGGCTAATCCGTTGCGAGCGGGTCAGCAAGGAGTAATTAAATTGCACCGGATCAAGATCAAGATAGCGCTCGACCTGTTCAAACCATTCAAGCGAGTTTCGGGCGGCGGACTGCAGGCGCAGAACTTCAAGCCGGCGCTCTTGCTGATACCGATCAAAGGCTGCATTTAGATCCGGTTCAGAATGCAGATAGTTTGCCAAAGAGATTGCACTATCAAAGGCAAGCCGAGTGCCCGACCCGATGGAAAAATGCCCAGTGGCAGCCGCATCGCCCATCAGTACAACATTTTCATGATACCATTTTTCGCAAATAACCCTTGGAAAGTTCATCCAAACAGCTGATCCGCGCAAATGGGCGGCGTTTGACATTAAGTTATGGCCGCCAAGGTGGCTTGCAAAAATACTGCGGCATGTTTCCACAATATCTTCCTTGCTCATGTCTTCAAACCCCCAGTTGTCCCAGGTGTCTTGCTGACATTCTACGATAAAGGTGGCTGTGTTTTCATCGAATTGATATACATGCGCCCACATCCAGCCATGCTGGGTTTTTTCAAATATAAATGTGAAGGCATCCTCAAATTTCTGATGTGTGCCCAGCCAAATGAACTTACATTCACGGATATCAATATCCGGTTTAAATTGGGTTTCATATTCTGCGCGAACACGCGAGTTTATACCATCGCAGGCAACCACCAAGTCATAATCTTTTTGATAGCTTTTGATGCTGTCGAATTCGGTTGAAAACTTCATCTCAACGCCCAGTTCATTGGCGCGCTCTTGAAGCAGCATCAACATCTTTTTGCGGCCTATACCTGCAAAACCGTGGCCGCCAGAAACGGTGCGAACGCCGTCATGCACAACGGCGATGTCATCCCAGTAGGCAAAGTTTTTGCGGATTAATTCTGTACTTTTGGGGTCGTTAATTTCTAGATTATCGAGCGCATCATCTGATAGGACAACCCCCCATCCAAAGGTGTCGTTGGGCTGGTTGCGTTCAATTATCACAACGTCATGCTCAAGATCTTTGAGCTTCATTGAGATGGCAAAATATAACCCTGCAGGACCGCCACCTAAACATGCAACACGCATTCACCAACTCCGTTCAGTTCGAATTGGTTTTATGTTAGATTATCCATTTTTTTATTTCAAGTATAAAATATTTAATGTTAAAGAATATGGCGTATGCTATTAGATGGCCGTCTCACTCTTGATCAAGCCTCATCCTAAACGGACCAAAACTTCTGTGGCTAAAGTGCTTTCCAAAGACCATTTTTTTTCAGGATGGATTTTAGCAAAACACAGTCGTCTGTCATGATCCCATCCACGCCCAAATCAATCAGCTTTTGCATTTCATCGGCTTGATTTATGGTCCAAACATGAATTTTCAGCCCCTTTGACCTTGCATAAGCAAGGGTTTTGGGCGTGATTAATTTAACCCC
>PBSX01000093.1 GCA_002726375.1 Marinovum sp. | reverse complement strand
AACGTTATTAACGGCCGTCCCGTTAATGTCGCTCAATATGTTCATGCCATCCTTGGGTATCATGGCACAGGATTTCAACGTTGGCTATGATACTATGGCCATCGCTGTCTCTGGCTATCTTGTGTTCACCGCAGTGCTTCAACTTTTGGCGGGTCCGGTGGCCGATAGGTTTGGCCGGCGGCCAGTTTTATTGGTAAGTCTTGGGCTTTTCACCGCAGCCTCTGTTGGATGCGCTCTGGCCGAGACTTTTAACAGCTTTCTATTTTTTAGGGTTTTGCAGGGTGCGGTGATCACCGCATCCGTGCTGTCGCGCGCTATCGTAAGTGATGTGGCCGCCCCAAAGCAGGCAACGGTTATATTGGGATATATCGGCATGGCCATGAGCCTTGCGCCAATCCTTGCGCCCTCGCTTGGCGGCTTTCTGTCAGACGCAGCGGGCTGGCGGGCAAATTTCTGGCTTTATGCGGCAACGGGCATCGGGCTTTTGGCTTTGGTTTGGATCAGATTGCCGGAAACATCGGGGCCGCAGGCCCTTGGAGCCTCGGCGTTCATAAAGTCATATTTTGAACTGGTCAAAAGTCGTCACTTTTGGGCCTATACCCTTATCATGGCTTTCTCAATCGGGGCCTTTTATGTCTTTATCAGCGGGGTGCCCTTGGTGGCGGTTGAACAGTTGTACATGAGCCAAAGCCAGATAGGCTTGGCCATAGGCTCAATGACCATGGGGTTTTTAACTGGCAGTTTTCTATCTTCACAACTTGCAAGCAGGCTTGCGGCAAACACGGTGATTTTACTGGGCCGAAGCATCGCCACATTTGGATTGCTCAGCTGTTTTCTTTTGCTGTGGTCCAATATGGTGCCACCTTGGGCAGTTTTTGGCGGCGCGATCTGCGCCGGTCTCGGCAATGGGCTGACCATTCCAAGTGCCAGTTCGGCCATCTTGTTTGTACGAAAAGATCTAGCCGCTAGCGCGTCCGGGCTTTTCGGGGCCGTCATTGTGGTTTTTGGCGCTCTCTTTAGCACCATGACAGGGATATTCATTCAAGCTCAGCCAACAGCTTTTGCGCTCATCAGCTTGATGCTTTCGGTATCAATCATTGGTCTGGGCATTACGGTTTGGATATGGCTCGGTTCTCACAAGGCGCAGCCGGAACACATAGGCTAATACTGGTCTGGCCTATTGGGCTCTGCACAAGATGGTACAAAGGCGCAAACAGCTTTCGGTAGTTTGCTTCAGCCAGACACAGATTTCAAAACCGCCCCCGGGTTCATAATGCCTTTGGGGTCAAGGGCGGCTTTGATCGACCGCATCGCCGCCAGTTTCACTGGATCGCCATAACGCTCTAAATCATCGGTTTTAAGCCGTCCAATGCCGTGTTCTGCGCTGACCGAACCGTGCATCTGATGCACCAGATCATGCAGCGCGCGCTTGATTTGGTCGCGTTNCTTTAAATGATCATCACGGGTTTTACCGGGNATCGGAAAGACATTGTAGTGCAGATTNCCGTCGCCAAGGTGGCCAAAACAGTTGATCCGAAATTCGCCAATGGCAGCCACCACATCGCAGCCTTTGGTGATAAAATCCGGTACCATCGAGAGCGGTAATGAAATATCATGGCTGGATACGGACCCAACCAGCCGGTTGGCTTCGGGGATTTGTTCGCGAATGGCCCAAAAATCATTGCGCTGGGCCTGCGTTGCGGCCAACAGCCCATCACTGACCAGTCCCGCCTCTAATGCACTGGCAAACATACCTTCAAGAATGCTTTGAGCAGCAATATCGCCATTTAGCCCAAGCTCGATCAGCACACACCACTCAGGCGGTGCCTCAAACGGTTGGCGCACCTGTGGCAGCTTTTCGGACAGAAATGCAAAGCCTTGCCGGTGGATCAGCTCAAAAGCGCTAATCGCCTCGCCTGCATGATCGCGCGCCATATCCAAAAGGTTTAGCGCAGCCTGCGGCGAGGGCACGGTCAAAAGCGCAGTGCCCACGGACGACGGCTGCGGGCTTAGCTTGAGCGCAGCGGCGGTTATNACCCCCAATGTACCTTCTGANCCAATTAGCAGATTNCGCAGATCATATCCNGTGTTGTCCTTGCGCAGCCGGCTAAGCCCGTTCCAAATGGAGCCATCCGGCAGTACTGCTTCGAGCCCAAGGCATAAATCGCGCGCATTGCCATAGCGAAGCACATTCACACCGCCAGCATTGGTGGCCAGATTACCACCAATCCGCGCCGATCCTTCGGCCGCCAGAGACAGCGGAAACAGCCGGCCCTGGTCTTGAGCAGCGGATTGGATATCTGCCAGTATTGNGCCTGCATCGGCAATCAAGACATTCTCAGAAGGATAAACAGCGCGAATTTTAGTCATCCGCTCAAGCGATATGATCAAAGGCGCCGGTCCACCCGCGTAAATCTGGCCGCCCACCAAACCTGTGCCGCCCCCGTAAGGCACAACCGCAACTTCGCCTTTCTGTGCATGACGGATGAGGCAGGCCACCTGTTCAGTGGTTTCAGGCAAAGTCAAAATGCCCGCCTGCCCAGCCCAACGTCCNCGCGGCTCTTCTAGATAGCGCGGCTCTGGCGGGCGAAAAATCCGCTCGGGCAGNTCGCGTTTTAACTTTGTTAAAAACCTATCATCAGCTGCGTTCAACCGCATGCTTTCTCCTNATGCATTCAACTATCCAGCCGAGGTTCTACCNCGGCGATCATTTCTTAATGCTGCATATAGCACGTGGGTGCGCCACCGGCCANTAATCTGCAANTAAGCTTGNGCCACACCTTCATATTTATAGCCACATTTCTCCAACACTCCGCGTGAAGCTTTATTTTCCGGCAAACAGGCGCTTTCGATGCGGCTGATATCCAATGAGCTAAAGGCATAATTAACCATGGCGCTCAGCGCTTCGCGCATATAGCCCTGACGGGTATGCTGCACCCCCACCCAATAGCCCATCGTTCCGGCCTGAACAGGGCCACGGCGAATATTGGACAGGGTGATAGCCCCAATTAAAGCGTTGTCACTGTGGCGGCNTAAAAACAGCGGCATCCCAGTGCCCTCATTGATGAGCCGCTGCGCCCAATGCACACGGGTGGTAAAGGCTTTGCGTGTAAGGTGATCTCTGGCCCATGTTGGCTCCCACGGAGTGAGAAACTCACGNCTTGAAGAGCGCAATGCTACCCAAGCGCGATAATCGGAATGCACCGGGGCGCGCAAAACCAGCCGTTCCGTTTCAATCCGGACTTTGCGCTTGAACAAGAACATCACGCAGCGCGTCTTTGTTGCAACTCCGTCCAAGCCGGAGCCTTTTCAACCGGGCCATAGAGCGCCAAGGCCGNCGGTGCAGAGATCGCNATATGTTCGCCGTAGCGGCGCAAGTCTTCGACTGTCACCGCATCAATTTTTTGTACGGTTTCTTCCAATGTTGGAACATAGCCCCAAACCTGAACCATCCGTGCCAGCCGCTCGGCGCGGCTTGAGGCGCTTTCCAACCCCATCAAAAGTCCAGCTTTCATTTGTGCCCGCGACCGATCCACTTCGGCAACCGTAATGTCGCCAGCAGCGCGCTTCAGCTCATCGAGCGTGAGCAAGGCCAGCTCGCCAAGCTGTTCACCGCTAGTGCCNGCATAGATGGTGGTCATGCCTGTATCGCTAAACGCGCCGGTTTGGGCAAAAATAGTATAGCAAAGGCCNCGCTTTTCGCGAATTTCCTGAAACAGCCGCGATGACATTCCACCGCCCAGCGCGATGGAAAAAATCTGTGCTGCGTAAATATCTTTATCGCGGTAGCTTGGGCTTTCAAACGCCAAGGCCATATGCGCCTGCTCTAAGGACTTTGCCCTGCGAAAATCNCCNCCGCNAAAGTTGGCAAGGCCAAAATTTTCGGCTGGGCCACCCGCTNCAAGATCGCCAAAATGCTCTTCGGCCATTTTCACCAGAGCNTGATGATCAACCCCTCCGGCAGCAGCCAAAATCATGCGCTCAGGGCGATAATGTTCGGCAATAAACCCTTGTAGATCGCTGCGCGAAAAGCTTTGCACCCGTTCACTAGGGCCCAAAATCGTTCGTCCAAGCGGTTGGTCTGGATAAGCTGTTTCCTGAAGCCAATCAAAAATGACATCGTCGGGGGTGTCTAATGATTGCCCGATTTCCTGCAAAATCACACCACGCTCTGTTTCGATTTCTTTTTCATCCAATACGGAGTTGCGGAGAATATCAGCTAGGATTGTACAGGCCAATGGCACATCATTTTTGAGCACCCGCGCGTAATAGGCNGTTACCTCGCGTGAAGTATAGGCATTNATATACCCGCCAACATCTTCAATCGCTTCTGCGATTTGNAGCGCACTGCGGCTGGTGGTGCCTTTAAAGGCCATATGTTCGAGAAAATGCGCNATCCCGTTTTGTTGCGGCAGCTCATGCCGGCCGCCAGCTTTGATCCACACACCGATTGATGCGGATTCTAAGCCCGGCATATGTTCAGTGACGATTTGAAACCCGTTCGATAGGGTGTGATGCTCTACGCTCAAGATGTAATCCGTTCTTTAATAAAAACCTTCAATGCGCCCAAATCATTGGCCACGCGCGACACNCGTTCGGGTCGATCATAAAGATCAGCCATACGCTCTNGCAGCGGCGGGTGCAAGCCAGAGGCGGCTTCAACNGCTGCCGGGAATTTGGCCGGATGAGCGGTTGCCAATGTGATCATTGGGGTTGCGCTGTCGCGCATAGCTTCGGCCACGTGAACTCCAATGGCAGAATGCGGGCACAAAAGCTCACCAGAGTGCTGATGCCAATGGGCAATCGCCGAAGAGGTTTGCGACTCAGAGGCGCGGCCAGAGACAAAATCACCAGCCAAGCGTTGCTGAACCCCTTGCGACACAGAAAAACCGCCTTTGGATTTTAGATCCTCCATCAGCTGGGCTACTGCCACACCATCCCGGTCATAGGCATCAAACAGTGCACGCTCAAAATTCGAGCTGACCTGAATATCCATTGAGGGGCTAATCGACGGNATAACCTCTTGGGTTTGATAGGCCCCTGTGCTCAAGCAGCGGTGCAAAATATCGTTTTGGTTGGTGGCCACCACCAGTTGATCAATGCCAAGCCCCATCCGCTTTGCAATATAGCCTGCAAAGATATCACCGAAGTTACCAGTGGGGACTGTAAAGCTAACTTTGCGGTGCGGCGCCCCAAGTGCGACAGCCGAAGAAAAATAGTAAACAACTTGGGCCAAAACCCGCGCCCAGTTGATTGAGTTGCCCCCAGCCAATCGAACCCCGTCACGGAATTCAAAATCATTAAACATATCTTTAAGCCGCGCCTGGCAGTCGTCAAAATGGCCGTCAATAGCAATGGCATGCACATTGGCCTCGCTCGGGGTGGTCATTTGCCGGCGCTGTACTTCTGAAACGCGGCCATGCGGGTAAAGGATAAACACATCCACCGCATCCAGACCGCGAAACGCTTCTATTGCCGCGCTTCCAGTATCACCGCTGGTGGCCCCTACAATGGTGACCCGCTCGCCGCGCCGCGCCAGCGCAACCTCGAACAGCTGACCTATTAGTTGCATGGCAAAATCTTTAAACGCCAAGGTTGGGCCGTGGAACAATTCAAGCAGGAAGTGGTTGGACGAAAGTTCCACCAAAGGTGCGCGTGCACTGTGGCCAAACCCTGCATAAGCCCGGGCGATGATATCGCCAAATTCTGCATCACTGAATGTATCGCCTACAAATGGCCGCATTACTCGGAACGCAACTTCTTCATAGCTTAGTCCAGCCAGCGCCGCGATATCATCCGTATTCATGTGCGGAATGGTTTGTGGAACATAAAGGCCGCCGTCGCGCGCCAGCCCCGTAAGCATTGCCTCTTCGAATGTTAATATGGGCGCTGCGCCGCGGGTCGAGATATACTTCATCCGTTTAAGCCTTTTTTCGGGTGCGCGTGCGGCGCAGGAAAACCGCACTCATAGTGATCCATACCGCAGCCAGAGAAAACCAGGTTATGGCATATTGCAAGTGATCGTTCGGAATTCCACTGCTGTCTATCGGCAAGGGCGACACGGCTTTTTCGGATGGTGACACGTTTGAGGCTACGATCAAAATCGGCAAAGTTCCAAGCTCTTTCGACAAGGCCTCGACATCCCGGGCAAACCAGATATTTTTTTCCATATCTGGCTGCGGTGTATAACTGTCTATTTCATCCGGCCAATGCAGATTTCCAAGAACAGACACATCTTTCTCAATAAAAGGGGGCAAAGGCGCAGCGACCTTTATGAAACCACGATCCAATAGTACCTTTCGCCCATCCGTTTCAAAAGCTGAAATGAGCCGGTAGCCTGCACCAATCCTTTTTCGGCTGACCAAAACCCGGATGGTGGTGGGATACAACTGCCCCTTGGCTTGGACCGGTAAATATCGATCATTCAAAATGGTTGGCTGCTGCGGAATATCGACAGGCTGCGCCACAATTTTACTGTCGATTTCGTGCAAGATCGCCTGTTTCCAAGCGAGCCGGTCCAATTGCCATTTGCCCAAGAACAACAGAACGGCCGTGCCAGCCAATCCAAAAACAATGACAAAAAGCACGCGTTTCAAGCTATTTTCCTATTTGGTTAAAGAAAAAGCGCACAGTGACCCTGTGCGCTTTGGTTATGCGATAAGCTGGATTGGGCTGCAACTGTAATTGCCGGCTTAGCCGCCCCAGATGTAGACTGCCGCAAACAAGAACAGCCAGACAACATCCACAAAGTGCCAATACCAAGCAGCCGCTTCAAATCCCAGATGTGATTGGACCGTAAAGTGACCGCGCAGAACCCGCATCAGACAGATGAACAAAAAGATGGTTCCAATAAGAACATGAAAGCCATGAAACCCAGTGGCCATGAAAAAGTTAGCGCCATAAATATTCCCTGAAAAGCCAAAGGCCGCATGGGTATATTCATAGGCTTGGAAAACGGTGAACACAGCCCCAAGCGCAATCGCGATAATCAGACCCCATTTCATATCTTCACGGTTATCTTCATGTACCAAAGCGTGGTGCGCCCAAGTTGCTGCTGCCCCCGAACAGAGCAGGATTAGCGTGTTGATCAAAGGCAAGTGCCAAGGGTCAAACGTTTCGATCCCAACAGGGGGCCAAACACCATCCTCAATTGGGCTCATTTCGCCCATTGGATACATCGCATGTTTGAAGAAGCTCCAGAACCAAGCCACAAAGAACATCACTTCGGACATGATAAACAGGATAAATCCATACCGCAGACCGATAAGCACCACGGGCGTGTGATCACCCGCAAAGTTTTCCGCCACAGTTTCCGCCCACCAGCCGTACATGACATAAAGCACGCCTAAAAGACCAATAAGCATCATCCAAGGGCCACTGCCGTGGAAAAACAAAACCGATCCAAATAGCATTATAAAGGCCGCAACGGCGGCAATAAATGGATACGCAGACGGGTTTAGAATGTGATAGTCGTGGTTTTTTTCATGCGCCATAATGGTCCCTCGCCGGACGGTTTAGTTGACAGATGTTATCGAGCGCTGCGTGAGCGCTGCTGAACGCTCTGGCAGATCAATTTCGTAAAAAGTATAAGACAGCGTGATGACCTTTGTAAACTTGGCATTGCGGTCATCTACCAGCTCCGGGTCAACAAAAAAGCTTACCGGCATTTGCACGCGCTCGCCTGGCTGCAAAACCTGTTCTTCAAAGCAGAAACAGTCTATTTTGGTGAAAAATGCGCCCGCCTCATAGGGGGTCACGTTATAAGAAGCCGAACCGGCAATGGGTTTATCAGTGGGGTTGTAGGCCTCATAAAACGCCAGACCTGTTTCCCCGATGCGCAGTTCCATTTCGCGCTCAACAGGGGCAAACTGCCATGGCATATTGCGCTCCAGCGACGCATCGAAACGTACTTTTATGGTTTTGCTTAATATCTCATCCGATCCGGCATCAGCAACATTGGTGATGCCGCCAAAGCCTGTAACCCGGCAAAACCAGTCATAAAATGGAACCGAAGCCCACGCCAGCGCGCCCATCACAATCACAAGCGTAAGCGCCTGGAGGGCTGTTTTGCGTTTTGCACGTTCTGACAGAATATCAGACATCAGCCCTGAGCCTCCGCAGTGGCGCGTTCAAAATCACCATTGGTGACCTTAACAACCGTTAATCCAAACACGATCGCGACCAAACCCACCAGCACCAAACCGACACCCATATTGCGGCTAAACCGGCGCTTGTGCAATTCGTGATCAGGGCGAAAGCTCATAGCATGCCCCCGAGCCCATAGCGGTCCAAACCCGCTTCAAACAAGATCGCCAAAAAGAGCGCAAAAAGATAAAATAGCGACAACTTGAAAAATTTGCGTTCGACAAGAAACTGATCTGTCGCACTGTCCGCTTCACTGCGCCGCCAAATTTTCACCGCGCCGATGACAAACCAGATATTGAGCACTATCGCCGTGCTTAGGTAAACCAAACCGCCAACAGCGCTAAAGCCTGTGCCAACAGCAATAAGCGCGAGCAGAACGGTGTAGACCAAAATATATACCCGAGTTGTGCGGCGACCGTGCGTTACGGTCAACATCGGCACATCGGCATTGTCGTAATCATCGCCCAAAAATAAGGCCAAGGCCCAGAAATGCGGCGGTGTCCACATGAATATCAAGGCAAACATCAACAGACCCTCAACAGATACCCCACCGGTGGCAACGGCCCAGCCAATCATGGGTGGAAACGCCCCGGCCGCCCCACCAATCACAATGTTTTGTGGTGTCGAACGTTTTAGCCAAATGGTATAAATCACCACATAAAAGAAAATCGTAAAGGCCAAAAACCCTGCTGCAAACCAGTTCGCCGCAAGCCCAAGCATCACAACCGAAAACCCGGACAGCGCGAACCCCAGAGCTTTAGCATCTTCTGGCNAAACCAAACCGGCTGGTATAGGTCGTTTGCTGGTACGCTTCATCACTCGGTCTATATCTGCGTCCCACCACATGTTTAAGGCGCCCGAAGCCCCGCCACCAATTGCTATAAAAAGCACCGAAACCAATCCGACAAACGGATGCACACCGACTGGTGCTGCCAGCAAGCCAACAAAGGCGGTAAACACAACAAGCGCCATCACTCGCGGTTTCAGCAAGGCAAAGTAATCACCAAACTGAGCTTCAGTTGTTCCTACATGCACGCTGGTCGTATCGCTCATCGCTAACTCGCTTTGCCAGACCCTTTTAGATTAGCGGGTCGTTTGCCTTAGTCGGCTTGTGCCACATCNTAACTTATGGGAGTACCGGCGTATTCTTCGATCGCACCGTTCAACCAAGCGTCATACGCCTCTTGGCTGACCACTTTGACGGTAATGGGCATATACGCATGATCTTTCCCGCATAGCTCAGAACACTGACCGAAATACACACCCTCTTTGTCGGCTTCAAACCAAAGCTGCGCAAGCCGGCCTGGAACAGCATCTTGCTTGACGCCAAAGGCTGGAATGGTCCAGCTATGGATTACATCCGCGCCGGTCAACTGCATCACAACAATCTTATTCACCGGCACAACCACGGCTGTGTCTGTGGCCAACAAAAACTCATCACGGCTATATCCGGCTGCAATCAATTCGGCCTCTACTTCANCGTTCAAAACTTTGCCATCGCCAATCATGAAGCTGTCAAAACCGAAATCATGGTCTACATANTCATAGCCCCAATACCACTGATACCCAGTGACTTTAATATTGATGTCCCCTTCTGGAATTTCCTGCTGATTGAACAAGACAGGAAGAGAAAATACACCAATGAAGACCAGTATAAAAATCGGCAGAACTGTCCAGGCCACCTCAATCGGAGAATTATGGGTAAAGCTCGCTGGATTGGGGTTTGCGCGGCGGTTGAAACGGAAAATCACATAAATCAGCAAGCCAACAACAAAAAGCGAGATNAGTGTGATGATGATCAGCAAAAGATCATCAAGTGACTGAATGTCACGGGCCAAATCGGTTGCTGCCGGTTGAAAGTCNATGCCACGCTCTTTCGGTTTGCCGATGATCTCTAATGTGTCTTGAGCATAGGCAGGAAAAGCTGAACAGGCAGCCAAAAATCCAAAGAGCTTTGTTGTCAGTCGCATAGTTCACCCCAATCCTTTGAGTGGTGTATTCTTCTAATTCCACGAGATTTTTGACTTTGGTATAGAATCCCGTTGTACTTTGGTTGCTAAAGAACATATTCTGCTCCAGAGATAAAGAAAGAAGCTTGCGGCAAACGGACGCTTCTGACCAGTTCTTTAAAAATCGTACCTGATCCGGACCCCCCACTATGACAGACCTCGCTTTCGCGCCCTTTGAGACACTTCTTGACCAGAGAACTGCACTATCCATATTGCAAAAAACGGTTCACCAAGCAGAAGATGGCGAGCTTTTTTTAGAGCGTAGGCGGTCTGAAACTTTAGTGTTTGACGACGGCCGTTTGAAATCAGCAAATTTTAATGCCGAAGAAGGCTTTGGTCTGCGGGCAGTTTTGGGTGAGATCACCGGCTATGCGCATTCAACAGAAATATCCGAGGCTGCGCTCAAACGTGCCCAAGGCACGGTGGCACTGGCGGCGCAGTCCGGCGGTGGAACATGGGCCGATGCACCGGTGCGCACAAACCGCTCTCTCTATCGCCCAATTGATCCCACTTCAGAGACCACATTTGCCAGCAAAGTGGATCTTCTGTGTGAAATTGATGCCTTTTTGCGTGGGCTTGATCCGCGAGTCGTTCAAGTCAGTGCTGTAGTGTCTGCCGAATGCCAAGACGTTGTGATACTTCGACCGGATGGAACAATTTACAGCGATACCCGGCCAATGACGCGGGTCAATATATCGGTCATCGTAGAGCATGACGGCCGCCGCGAAACTGGATCAGCAGGCGGCGGCGGGCGCTACGAACTGGATCGGCTGATGCGCGCAGAAGATTGGCAACCCAAGGCGCGCGAAGCATTACGGATTGCTCTGGTAAATCTAGACGCCATACCTGCCCCAGCCGGTGAAATGGATGTGGTTTTAGGACCGGGATGGCCGGGGATATTACTGCATGAGGCTATTGGACACGGATTAGAGGGCGATTTTAACCGCAAAGGCAGCAGCGCCTTTGCTGGTCTGATGGGCAAACAAATAGCCTCTCGTGACGTGACAGTTCTTGACGATGGAACAATTCCCGACCGCCGTGGATCAATCAGCATTGATGACGAGGGCACGCCTTCAGGCAAAAATACCCTGATCGAAAATGGTGTACTGGTTGGCTATATGCAGGATCGCCAGAACGCGCGGTTGATGGGTGTTGAACCAACGGGAAATGGGCGCCGGCAAAGCTATGCCCATGCGCCGATGCCGCGCATGACCAACACCTACATGCTCGGCGGTTCCAATACTCCTTCTGATATTTTATCCGATCTCAAAGACGGGATTTATGCAGTTGGCTTTGGCGGCGGTCAGGTGGATATCACGAACGGTAAATTTGTATTTTCCTGCACCGAGGCTTACCGCGTTAAGAATGGCAAGGTCGGGCAACCGATCAAAGGCGCCACCTTGATTGGTGATGGGGCCACGGCTTTGAAACAAATCCGAGCTTTAGGTAATGATATGGCACTTGATCCGGGCATGGGCAGCTGCGGCAAAGCCGGCCAATGGGTACCGGTCGGGGTTGGACAGCCAACAGTGATGATTGGCGGTCTGACCGTGGGCGGCTCGGCAGGCTAAATTTGGCGCTTTTACTCTGAATTAACCTGTTCTGCCGTACATATGATTCTGTAAGCGACGGAGTTGTGATGGCCGACGAGATATTCTCTTCCTCTCACCCCCTACTCCCACCCACCACGGAAGATGACCGGGTAGCATGGCTTCGTCTCTGACGCTCTTACCGCGTTGGCTTGAGCACCTTTTACCGATTGATGTCCAACTATGGCTCGGCGCAGGCAGCTCTTGCCGCACTTACCCAAGTGGCTGCAGATGCGGGCCTGCAAAACTACACCGCATTTTCTGAAAGCGCAGCTCGTACTGAAATGGCAGCGGGCAAAAAACGCGCGGCTCGGATGATTTTTCGCGGGACACCCGATTATCCCTTATCCTTTAATGACCTTACCGACGCGCCCCCGTTTTTGTGGGCGGTCGGCGATCTAGAGCTATTGCAGCGGCCTAAAATTGCCCTCGTGGGTGCGCGCAATGCCTCGTCATTAGGGCTTAGGATGACCAAATTGATGGCCGCAGATTTGGGCGCTAAAGGCTTTGTTGTTGTTTCAGGCCTCGCCCGCGGCATTGATACAGCAGCCCATACCGCATCACTTGCGACAGGCACAGTGGCGGTTCAAGCCGGC
>PBSX01000092.1 GCA_002726375.1 Marinovum sp. | reverse complement strand
AGGAACTGATCTTCAATACGCCCCAAAAGCACCACTGGCCACTCAACTAAGCCGGTAACTTCGGTCAGAAGACCGCGATCCTCTACAAGCTCTAGCCCCAATGCAAACGCCTGATTGCTAGCATCTTGCCAAATGGATTCCGCACGTTCAGCAGCATCAAGAATGACAAACGACCGCTTAAGTTTGGCGGTATAATCTTCAAAGCTAGAAACCGAAAACCTCTGTGGCCCCATAAACCGATGACCGCAGGTGCTATCACCCGCTTGCAGGCCATCAATATCCAAATCAACGATTTGTGCGCCGCTTTCGTCGCTCAGCAGGCAAACAATCGAATGCAGCGGTCGAACCCAGCGCAAGGAACCACTGCCCCAGCGCATGGACTTGGGCCACGGAAAGTTCCGAACAACATTTTCTACAACAGCACTGACAATCTGTGAGGCGGGCCGGCCGTGTGTTTCCAGTGTGGCAAAATACACCTGACCCTTTTTTTCATCCCGAATGGAAAGTTGATCTCGGCTTAAACCCGTGCCGCGCAAAAAACCTTCGATCGCCTTTTCCGGGGCATCAACGCGGGGGCCTTTTCGCTCTTCACGCACCAAAGGGCTTTCTTCTGGCAAGCCATGAACAGTAAGCGCTAAACGCCGCGGTGTCGAAAAACCTGCTGCGCCTGAATAGGTCAGCCCGGCTTCGACCAAACCATTGGTGACCTTGGTTTTTAAATCTTCCGCTGCCCGGGCCTGCATCCGAGCCGGAATTTCTTCGGAAAAAAGTTCAATAAGAAGATCTGGCATATCAGTTACTTTCGGGCGGTGTTGGACAATCAGGTGGGAGAGTTTTTCCAGCAAAGGCAATTTTACCGCATCGATTGATCTTATTCCACGCATAGCCGCGGCCATCATCAAGCACACTGACAATGCGGTCGATGCCATAAGAAACATTTTCGATCGATAGAAAACTTGTTGCGCTTTGGGACTCTATAGCAGCGCCAATTTCTTTGGCATCAAAACAATCAAACCACCCCGGTGCGACTAAAGGTTCTGCATCCTTGATGGTAACGTAAAGCGCCTTTAACTCATCGGCGGTGTTTTCGGCAGTAAAGCACGCGCGATAACGGATTGGCGAACTGTTGGAATCGATTGCTTTGTAATCGCTATACGCAATAGCTTGCGCAACAGAGCCATCCAGAGGTTTCAAAACCACATCCGTGCTGCCGTTTGGCACAACCGTGCTGTAATAAGCATAAACTTGCAAATAATACATTGCCCCGCCTGCAATAATGCCGCAGGTCACAAGAACTATTGCCAAAAACTTCCCCATTACGCCCTAAACCCGCCAGCTGCGGTCATCACAAAGGCATCAGCGCATTGTTTGGCCAAGGCGCGCACGCGCCCGATATAAGCTTGTCGCTCGGTCACTGAAATAACTCCACGTGCATCCAATAAATTGAACAGATGGCTGGCTTTAATACACTGATCATAGGCCGGATGGACCATGATGATGCGTTTGCCGGTTTTTGGGTCAGTCGGTTCCTGCGCCAATATGGCTGCACAGGCGGCTTCGGCATCTTCGAAATGGCGCAGCAAGATATCTGTATCGGCTACGTCAAAATTCCACCGCGCATATTCTTCTTCGGTTTGCTTGAATACATCCGCATATTTTAATGCAATCGGGGTTTGCGGATCGTTGAAGGGCATTTCCATTACATGGTCAACACCAAGAACATACATAGCCAACCGCTCTAGACCATAGGTAAGCTCGCCCGAAACAGGATGGCAGTCATGGCCGCCAACCTGTTGAAAATAGGTGAACTGTGACACTTCCATACCATCGCACCACACCTCCCAGCCTAGGCCCCAAGCGCCTAAGGTCGGGCTTTCCCAGTCGTCTTCCACAAAGCGGATATCATGCAGAGCCATATCAATTCCAATAGCCTCTAGGGACCCAAGGTATAGCTCTTGTAAATCGGGCGGACTTGGCTTGATCAGCACTTGATACTGATAATAATGCTGTAAACGATTGGGGTTTTCCCCATATCGACCATCTGTTGGCCGACGCGAAGGCTGGACATAAGCAGCCGCCCAAGGCCGCGAGCCTAACGAGCGCAGCGTTGTCGCGGGATGAAAGGTCCCTGCCCCGACCTCCATATCGTAGGGCTGCATAATGGCGCAGCCCTTCTCCGACCAATAGGTTTGGAGACGCAAAATAATATCTTGAAAAGANGTGGGCTTGGTGGGTGTCATTTCTCTATTGCCCTGTCTGTGACGGCTTTACTCGCCTCTACTTAGGCAAAGCCGCGACGAGGGTCAATCAATCTACTGATCTGGGTTGCTTTCGGGGTGCAATCAAGACAAAATTTGCGCAGATATTTAATGTACCTCTGGCATTGTTTTTAGCAGAGCGCTACATATCAGGAAAAATAGTTGAACTCAGGCCTCTGAAGCACTCAGACGAGCCACCAAGNGTTAGAATTGGAGAATTTATGTGGCGTNAGATTTTATCAGTGATTGCAGGGACGATTTTCTTACCCACCCTCTTACTCGCTGATGATAGCCTTTGGGTTCAAGTTGAAGCGCAGCCCAGCCTTCTAGAAGCAGAAGATCGAGCTCGCAAATATGCAGAGCGATTGCCAAATGTGCATGCGTTTTCTTTGGGCTCTGGGTGGTANGCCATTGCCGTTGGACCCTATACTCANGATGAGATAGAATTAGAGTATCAAAATCTGCGAANAGAATTAGAAATTCCTTTCGATAGCTTCATTTCCACAGGGGATAATTTTCGTCAAAAAATTTGGTCACCTGGATCACAAACAGCTGAAAATACAGACGTGAGTGGTTCGGCAAATATATTGTCTCAAGCGGTTGAGGTAACCCAAGGATACGATTTTAGCGCNATCGACCGCTCTAAAGATGAAACACTGGATCTAGCGCTACAATCAGAAGCCGCACTGGATACATCTTCAAAGAAAGACTTGCAGCGCGCTTTGCAATGGGCGGGCTACTATACCTCCTCTATAGATGGCATGTTTGGGACAGGTACGCGGAACTCAATGAAACAATGGCAAGACGCCAATCAGTTTCCACAAACCGGGGTGCTGTCCACATTGCAGCGTGATATTTTGCTAAAGCAATATGATCAAATACTGGTTGANTCGGGAATAGAAAAAATCACCGATTTGCAAACTGGTGTTATCATTAATTTACCAATGGGTGTGCTTGAGTTTTCCCACTATGAACCCCCGCTTGCACATTTTAAGGCAACAGACGGCGGTCCTCAGTCGGCTTATGTAATCTCACAAAAGGGCAACAAAGCCGCCCTTAGGGCACTCTATCGGGCTCTGCAAACTTTAAGTATTCTGCCACCTGATGGATCGCGCAGGCTTTATGAGACTGGCTTTTCTATTACTGGTCAGAACAGTCAAATTACATCTGTTGCCGAAGCATTCATGAGCCAAGGTGAGATCAAAGGCTATATCTTGGTATGGCCATCTAATGATGATACGCGGAGCCGGAGACTTTTTAGAAATATCAAAAACAGCTTCGANACAATCTCAGGCGTCCTAGAACCAACGGCAGGAACCGGTGNCCTAGAAGAAGTAGACGCTCTTTTCGGATTGGATTTGAGGCAGCCTTTATTTTCTAGATCAGGAATTTTTGCGACCTCTGATGGGCATGTAATCACCGACGCAAGCGGGCTTGAACAGTGNGANGAAATCACTATCCGGCCNAATTACAAGGCAAAGATACTAAGCCCAGATGAAGCTTCTGGGTTTGCAATACTGGCGCCAGAAAGCCGTCTGGTTCCCCTGTCNGTGGCCCAATTCGCCCGCGNGCCTTTAGGTTTATCGGATCAGGTCATTTCCGCAGGTTACTCATATGANGGACGGCTCGATTTCCCAAGCNTNACGCAAGGAACGGTNGATGAGATGCGCGGNNTGGANGGCAGTGAAGATATTATAAGACTGTCGATACCTGCTATGAAGGGTGACGCTGGCGGTCCGATACTTAACCAAGCTGGAGCTGTGTCGGGTTTGCTGCTCGACGCATCGACAGGTCCTCGTAGCCTTCCACACAATGTGCATCTGGCGCTTAAATCGCANAAAATTATTGACCGGCTGGCGAGCTTAGGAATTTTTGTCCAGAGCTATTCAGGCCAAAAGCCGACCGAAGATGTGCTTTTGGCAAAGCAAGCGCGGTCTATCACAGCGCTAGTGAATTGCTGGNAGGATTAAATCCTTTAGTCACCGCAGTTCAGGAGTCATATGGATGACTGTCGGACAGGGTTCTGCAAAGGCCTTNATNAACGCAGATTGCAGTTCACNCAGCGTTTGCGGACGGCAGGCGGCAGCGCCATAAGCACGCGCCACNGCGCTAAAATCTGGATTGAGCGCTTGAACCGCATTGGGCGCAATCTGGGCAGCAACCATACTATCCTCGATGGCTTTCAGCTTGGTATTGTCCCACACAAGGATCGGCAGACTTAAACCTAGTTCGACCGCAACCCCCAATTCGGGCAGCGTGTATTGAAACCCATAATCGCCAGCAATGGCAACAGTGGGCAAATCCTTACGCGCCACAGCACCGCCAATTGCTGCGGGTAAAGCATAGCCTAAAGTGCCAAATCCAAAGGGATGATGCCAATGGGCCGCACGCGGCATATCCCATACTTCCTTTGCCAAATAGGCAAACTGGGTCATATCGGAATAAATCATCGCCTGCTCNGGCATAACCTCTTGTAGGGCCCGGCAAACTGGCAAAANACCNGGNAACTCNGCATCGGTCTCAGCGGTCCATTTTTGCCTTGCTTGTTTGACGTCATCTGGCTGCCAGCCCGTGCGTTTATCGCTTGGCTCTAACTGTGCAGTAAGCTGCCCGACAAAGTCTTCAGACCGCATCAAAATGCGGATATCCGAGCTTTGAGGATCAGCCAATACCTGTGGGTCAATGTCAACACGAACCAAGCTGTCTTTATGTCCCAATTGGGCACGCCACAAATCAACCTCGGCCAATTCGCTGCCAATGACCACAACCAAATCTGCCGTTGCAATGAGATCTGCAGAACTAGGCCGCGCCAAACACGCCCCGAGATAAAGAGGATAATCCGACGCCACCACACCCCGTCCAGCAAAGGTAGAAATGGCTGCAGCGCCTGTTTTCTCAAGCAAGGGCATGACCTTGGCACTAACAGCACCACCACCAAAAATAAACAGCGGTTTGTTCGCCTTTTGGATCAATCCGACAACAGCTGACAAGGCGGCCTCACCCCCTGTGACAGGCTGCGCCGGCACTTGGCGCGCTGGCCCCGGATCAGACATCGCTTCTAGTTGCGCAATCGGAACCTGAATATGTTTGGGCCGCGCTCTTTGGTGCGCAAACTCTTCAAAGGCACGATCAATCAATGTATAGGCCGCCGCCGCACTATGAGCAGGTTCGGACCAATCACATACCGTTCGGGCTGCAGCAGCCTGATCCAGCATNTGGTGNAACTGACCGCGCCGCGCAGATGTTTCATCCAAACACGAGGATAGTACCAGCATCGATACGCTATCTGAATAAGCCTGCCCCATGGGCGTCATAATATTGCAAAGCCCGGGCCCAGTAATCACATAAGCCACACCCGGCTTGCCCGTTGCACGCGCATAACCATCAGCCATAAATCCCGCGCCCTGTTCATGACGCGCCAGTACATGGCGAATACCTGCTTCCTCAATGCCCCGATACATTTCCTGATTATGTACCCCNGGGATGCCGAAAATTACCTCGACACCCTGGCTTTTAAGGTAATGGGAAATTTGTGCGCCTAGTGGTCTTTTCATCTAATCATGCTCTCCAAAATTGAACGGTCAAAATGGCATAAACCGCCAGCAGTTCAAGGCGGCCAATCAGCATAGCCGCAGATAAAATCCACTTTGCAGTATCATTCAGGCCAGAAAAATTTCCCGTTGGTCCAATTTCTGGGCCGAGACCCGGCCCAATATTGGCCAAAGCCGATGCCGCGGCTGAAAGTGACGTGATAAAATCCAACCCGGTCATGCCCAATAAGACAGCGACCGCACCGAGGGTTNCCAAAAAGAACGTAAAAAATGACATCACCGAATTCAGCACTTCATCATCAATTGCGCGGCCATCATATTGCGGCACAAATACCCCATTTGGCGATTTGATCTTCATCAATTGCGTTTTGACCGAAGCAAATACCAATTGGTAGCGGAAAATCTTAACCGAACAAGCCGTTGAGCCAGCGCANCCNCCAATTAATCCGATGAAAAAGAACAAGGTGACTAAAAAACTACCCCATTGCATATAATCAGAACTGGCATAGCCAGTGCCGCTTATAATTGATGTGATATTGAAAAGGGCTTTTCGGACAGCCGTTTCATTTTCCAACTGACCAAAGCTCAAAAGTACCAAAGCAGTTATAACGACCAGTGCAAAAATCACGATCAAAAAACTGCGCACTTGGGCATCTTTAAAGACTGCCGTTTGATTGCCGTTCAGCAATTGAACGTACCGTACGAACGGGAGAGCGGCGAGGATCATAAACACCACTGCCACATATTCCACTGCGGCTGGAAAGGCCGCAAACGAGGAGTCATAATTTGAAAATCCNCCCGTTGCCACCGTGGTCATTGCATGCACCGTGGCATCAAAAGCAGACATTCCAACAGAAAAATAGGCCACGATACAGGCCATCGTGATCGAGACATAAATAAAGGATATCTGGATTGAAATAGTGGTCGCACGGGGTAGAATTTTCCCCAATGTATCAAAAGCCTCNGCCTTAAAGATTTGCATGCCGCCAACTCTAAGCTCTGGCAANAATACCATGGCCACGACGATAATACCAATACCGCCCAGCCATTGGAGAATTCCGCGCCACAAAAGCAAACCTTTAGGCAGAGTTTCCAATCCGCTGAGCACCGTNGAGCCCGTGGTCGTTANACCTGACATAGCTTCAAAAAAGGCATCCACATAACGGGCCTCTGTGGCCCCAAATACAAATGGCAGCGCTCCGAATAACGGCAAGGCCAACCATACACCAGTGGTGAGCAAAAACGTCTGCTGAATGGTTAGGCCCTCTTTGACCCCATTAGAACAGGCAATAGCCAAAAGTGTGCCAAACAAACCCGTAATAATCGCGCTTTGGGCAAAAACCATCCACTGGCCGCGTCCCTCTGCCAAATCGACAAGAAACGGCAGCACCATCGCCCCCCCTAAAAGGGCCAGCAAGATACCGATTACATATCCAACAGGTCTTAGGTCAATCATGCGCGTCAGCGTTGGCTGTTCCGCCAAGAACTGTCAAGAGTGGATCGACAAAAGGCGCTTAACCAGTATGGATCAAACTAGCAAACAGCTTGGGATCAAACGAATGCTGAGCAAAGGTGTTACCTTCGGTGAGAATNGATACAGCATCATGACTGTGCAAGCTTTCTTGGTGGCTCGCGATGACGCGAAAATCACCCACCCGAGNATCTGCTTTTANTTGCTTGCAAAATAGCCTCGCCGCATCTTCTACAAAGATTGGGTTGGCTGCGTTCAATTCCGCAAATGCTTGTTCNTCCTCGCGCTTTACCATCACTTGGGTTTCGGTCGCAACAGCAGTGCGNCACAAATCAATAAGGTCTTCGAACCAAAGCACATTTGCTTCATTAAGCGCGACAGATATGCGCGCCACTGATCTTTGNGAATGCGGCGTGGCCAGTTGGCCACGTTCCCGGCGGGCATGCTCACTCAGTTCCAAAGAACAGGGGCAGGTTGAACTATAAACATAATCCAAATGTACAACTTTTGAACGCACTCCGCTTTGATCAATGAGTTCTAAAGCTAAATCGTAATACTGATATCCTGAAAGCCCCGACCGCAAGCTATTCACTTTGACCGGAAAAGAAAATTTCATAAGAATACGAGCATCAAAACTCTCAAGATCCTTTTTGTAATCGTCAAGCGCCATTTCCATGACATCAAAGCTAAACTTTTTTTCTGCATGCTTGTAAAAGCTACGCATGATCCGGGACATATTTATGCCCTTNTTGTCNGCATCAAGGCTNACTGTNCCCGTNACCGATGTTTCAAGCGTTTGTTCACCACCATCACGGCAGATATATCGTATTGGCAATCTAAAATTGGAAATGCCAACATGTTGTATCTGCTGATTTTCACCTTTGATCAACTTGCTCGGACCGTTCTGCAGGTCGGGCATACTGGCTTTGTAGGTTTCATCAACTTCNAAATCTGATGGATATTNCGNTGATAATTCTGGGTATTTCGAGGGTAAAAACCGTGATAAAATTTCTGCGTCCAATGTTTCAATTTTGACGCCGTCCGAGTGTGCAACCCATTGCCGCAAAACTCGCATTGCGTCGTTTAATTGATCACGGCTTGGTTTCTGCTCCACAGTACGAGTGTGAATATTCATCCTTGCCCCCTTTTGGCCAGAGCTGTTCTTAACTAGTCTATGCAATCGGAGACTTAAAATCCAATTGCATATTTATATACGCGAGATGCGACACATCAGATCACTTTTAATGCTGACGCAACAGGCAGATGTGTTGAATTACACTCTATCCANTGCCTGTAATATATCATNAATTAANTCNTCTGGATGNTCTAGCCCNGCGCTAAACCGTATCAAGCCATCTGTGATTCCTAGCGCTTCTTTCTGATCCTCGGGTAGACGTTGATGAGTTGTTGTTGCCGGATGGGTGGCAATTGACTTTGCATCCCCTAAGTTATTGGAAATAATTACAATTTNGAGNGAATTCAAAAATTCAAAAGCTGCCTTTTTTCCGCCAATTACGTCCAGAGAAAAAACTGTTCCACCGTTTTNCATCTGAGCNATGGTCAATGCGTGTTGTGGATGCGCCGGGTGACCTGGGTAAATCACGCGGCAGAGTTTTTCGTGACCCATTAAACGCTTAGCAATAATTTTGGCTGTTTCCGCCTGCGCGCGGACCCTTAGCTCTATTGTTTCGAGCCCCTTGAGCATCACCCAAGCGGTAAACGGGCTCATCGCGCCACCGGTATGTTTCATATAAGGTTCAATAGTTTTTCGTATAAATTCCTTTGTACCAAGAATAACCCCACCCAACATCCGGCCCTGACCATCAATATGTTTGGTCGCCGAATATACAACGACATCAGCCCCCTGACTTAATGCTTTTGAAAAAATAGGCGTTGCAAACACGTTATCGATAACCACTTTCGCACCCACTGCATGTGCAAGCTCAGAGACCGCAGTAATATCAATAACCTCAAGTGTTGGGTTGGACACAGTTTCGAAAAAAACAACTTTTGTATTGGACTGGATAGCCCTTTGCCACTGATCTATATCGGTCCCATCAACAAAGCTGACCTCCACCCCAAATCGGCGCAATACCTCTTCAAGAACATAGAGGCAGGATCCAAAAAGCGCGCGCGCGGCAACAATGTGATCCCCAGAGCTCACCATTGCGCATAAAGCGCCACTTACTGCAGCCATGCCAGATGCCGTGGCAAAGGCATCTTCTGCCCCCTCTAAAGCGGCTATTCTATCTTGAAACATCGCAATTGTTGGATTGCCATAGCGCGCATAAATAAACTCATCCTCTGCAGGTTCTAAAAACCGCGCTTCAGCCTGTTCAGCGCTGTCATAAACAAACCCTTGTGTGAGGAATAAACCTTCGCTTACCTCACCATATTGGCTCCGGCGCACACCGGCGTGGACCATTTTGGTCCGATTATCTAAATTTTGTTTCATTGCATCCCTCGGGCCGATCAGGCTCAAAAAAACCCCCAATAACGCGGCCAAGCGAAAGGGGGCATTACTCCTGACCTTTTAGTGAAATTTTTAACGTGGCCCACAATCCGGTAACAAATCGCCACATCCCAGCGTATACGTCCCCACCATCAAGCGGTCAAGTGTCACATAGCAACAAGCAAATCATCCTACGACTTGAACGATACATTTGATTTTAGCCAGCTTAGGAATAAATCCGGCAGTTTATAGCAGTAAAGGTTTTTAACGCTCACTGGACAGATAATTCTAATTCCCAAGCGGTTTTAGGCCAAGCAAAGCATAATATAGCACCGCCAAGACCAATCGTTCGCCAGTGGTCTGGATATATCCAACATTTCATCATTTATTTTTGCACTGCCTATTTATACTGCCTACACGAAATACTGACCAGCTGGGGTCAAGTGATTTTAAAAAAACAATCTAAACAGCGTCAATTGATTTATTGAAAAAGCTAGAGCTTTCTATTTTCCCCCTTGCAGCATTACTAAAAAAGCCCTCTATGATGGGTTAATTATTTAGGAGGGCAAAATGACCAAACCAATAGAGCTGTATTATTGGCCCACTCCCAATGGTTGGAAAATCTCAATTGCTCTTGAGGAAATGGGCTTGCCGTATGAGGTAAACCTTATTGATATCGGGGCTGGTGATCAGTTTAAGTCAGAGTTTTTAAATATTTCGCCCAACAACCGAATACCTGCCATTGTTGATCCAGACGGGCCAGAGGGTGCGCCCATATCAGTTTTTGAATCAGGCGCAATTTTACAATACCTCGCCCGAAAAACAGGCTTGTACCACGGTCAAAACGAGCGTGACAGAGTGGCTGTAGATCAATGGCTTATGTGGCAAATGGGGGGCGTCGGACCGATGGCCGGGCAGGCCCATCACTTTCTTAAATACGCACCAGCTATGACACCGCCAAATGATCTGCCTTATGCCAAGAACCGATACCGGGACGAAACGGGTCGGCTCTATGGCATATTAAATCGCCAATTAGAGAGGCACGAATTTGTGGCAGGGGATTTTTTTTCGATCGCCGATATGGCGCTTTGGCCTTGGGTATCGTTGTGGCGCGGCCAACAGCAAATACTTGATGACAAACCAAATCTTGATCGCTGGCTGCAAGCCATAAAAGCGCGCCCTGCGGTTCAAGCCGGAAGAGCAGTTGCAGCCGCGCAGCGGTCCAACTTGCAAACTGATAAAAAAGCCCAAGAGCTTTTGTTCAAGAAAAGATAAATACTATCTATGAGCGACTTACTCTTCGAAGTCGCCATATTTCTTTAGAACTGGGTACTGAAAAATCATAAATATGAACAAGGCGGCCGTTAGCCCAAAAGTCTTGAAATATACCCATACTTCATTGGTTTGAGTGCGCCAGATCAGTTCATTTAAAAACGCCAATGCGAAAAAAAACATCGTCACCCTACGGCTGATGATGGCCCAACCTTCATCTTGGATTGGGGAACGTTCGCCCATCAATGACCCAAGGTAGTTTTTACCCCGCAGATGCCCGAAGGTCAGCACGCCACCAAACAACAAATAAATCAAGGTTGGTTTCATTTTTATGAAACGCTCATCATTCAAGAAAATCGTCAATGCACCAAAGAATGTCACCATTATAAGGGTCAGAATTTGCATTTTGGACACGCGGCCATTCACCAAGTAAGCCAAAAATGTAGAGAAGATCATCAAAGGGACAAAAACAGCCGTAGCTTGAATAATAGCTGAATACTCGACGCCATTTAAGACCACCGTTTCCCCTTTGCGCCAAATAAAGATGGCAAAAAAAACAGCGACTGGTCCAATTTCCAGTGTTGACGTTATTAAGGGCGACCCGTTTTTCTCAGACATTTCTTTTTCTCTCAACTGCCGATTTCTACAATAACGGCTCCCGCCGCGATAAGCGTCATAAGGGCAACACGCCAAGGCCCGACGGTTTCTTTTAAAAAGTACCAGCCAATGATTGCCGCAAACACTGTCGATGTTTCCCGCAATATGGCGGCTTCTCCGACTTTGTCTAGTCGGGTTGCCAACATTATCGAGCCAAAGCTAAAAAATGCAACAATGCCGCCGATAAAACCACGTTGTAAAAGCGGTATCACAGGCGGTCGGATTGCCATGTTTTTCCAACGCCAGTAGGCAAAAGGCGGCAACGCCACACCGTCAATGACAAAAAACCACACCAGAAAGGTCATCGGGTTTTCCGCCAACCGAATTCCGAACGCATCATAGGTTGTATAAAGCGCAACAAAAAGGCCCGTGGGAACGGCAAAAAGAAGCGCGCTAAGCAAAGTTTCACGCGCCGCCTGAAGGTAAAACGCATTAAAGATAGCAAGACCAAATATCCCAGACAATAGCACAAAAACCCCGCCCCACTGAACCGCCGATAATGTTTCTCCAAACATCAAAAACGCACCTAAAATCGCAAAAATGGGCGCAGAGCCCCGCACAATTGGATAGACCACAGTATAGGCGCCCCGTGTGTAGGCAAGACCTTGAAGTAGCTTGTAAATCAGGTGGATAAGAAACATCCACCCAAACACCGGCCATAAGGCTGGCTCAGGCCAGGGCAGAATGAAAAAGGCAACCGGCGCCGCCATTGTGAAATACCCAAAGTCGATCGCTCCGCGGGCCAACCAAGGATCATGCCTGCCCTTTTGCAAAGCGCCAAAGACGGCATGTAAAAAGGCAGCCGAAATAGCAAGAGCCATGGCAAACGTGTTGCCGGCCTCGGTGCCTTCAAGGCTTACGATCCACTCAGTCATACGCGTGCTTAAACGTATTGAAAAAGAATCTATCCAAATTACTGGTGTCTTGTTTTTCCAACTTTTACAGGTCCTGACCCGTTAAGGCCTTGGCAAAGTCTTCTGGATCAAACGGAGCCAAATCATCAATCTGCTCGCCCACCCCTATCGCATGGATTGGCAGTCCAAATTTATCGGCCAAGGCAACCAAAACACCACCTTTGGCAGTCCCATCAAGTTTGGTCATCACCAAACCGGTTACATTTGCCAACTTCTTAAAGGTTTCGACCTGACTAAGCGCGTTTTGACCGGTGGTGGCATCTAGCACCAACAAAGTGTTATGCGGTGCATCAGGATCTTTTTTTCGAATAACGCGCACAATTTTAGCCAGTTCTTCCATCAGATCCGCACGGTTTTGCAATCGTCCTGCGGTATCAATCATCAATAAATCAGCGCCCTCTGCCTGTGCTTTTGTTATCGAGTCAAACGCCAAACTAGCAGGATCTGACCCTTCTGGCGCTGTCAGCACCGGCACGCCGGCGCGCTCACCCCAGATTTGGAGCTGTTCTACTGCAGCGGCCCGAAATGTATCGCCAGCGGCAATGACAACAGATTTTCCAGCTGCTCTGAACTGGCTTGCCAGCTTACCGATTGTTGTAGTTTTTCCCGACCCGTTTACCCCCACAACCAAAACCACCTGAGGCGTCTTTGGATAAATTGGCAATGGCTTTGCTACGGGCTCCATAATCCGGGTTATTTCGTCCGAAAGCAGATTCTTGATTTCCTCAACTGACAGTTTTTTGCCATAGCGGCCTTCGGCTAAATTCGCCGTCACACGCAGCGCCGTGTCCACCCCCATATCCGAAGCGATAAGCAACTCTTCTAGTTGCTCAAGCATATCATCATCCAGAGTGCGGCGCATGACCGGCGCCTGCGCACTGCGCCCCATCAATCGGCCGATTAACCCCTGCCCGACTTTGTCATCACTTTTCGGCGGGGCTTTTGCCGGCTCTTCCGATGGCTCTGGCTCTGGGTCTTTGGGTTGAATGGGCTCAAGTGGGATATTTTCTTCCGGCTCGACTTCTACCGGCTGATGCGGCGTTTCCTCAACCACGGGCTCTTCCATCGTGGGCGCATCGGCTAAGGGCACATCAGAAGTGGGTTCGACAGCTGGGGCTTCTTCGCTAGGCGGGCTTTCCGGCTCTTCGATCTCAGCCACGTCTGGAACGCTGGCATCAACTTCGGTTTCGGCCTCTTGCACGCCCCCGTCTTCGACAATTGCGTCCAAGCCTTCTTCCAGCTTGGAAGAAGATCTAAACAGCCTGTCTTTTAGTTTCTTGAAAAATGCCATTCTGCGCCTCTAAACCCAATACAATTGGATATCTATACTTTTTCGTATGCCCATTAAAGATAGCATACCAATGATTAAACTGGATTTGTAGCAACAGCAATTGGGCTGCACTGTTCCAAAGCATGTCCGCAAGGAAATGCCTGGGTTATAAAATTGCTCTGATGCCAGCTTAAATTTCGTTGGCAAAGTGTTTGATGGTCAGCCGAATCGGATTAGGCGCTGCCTGTCCCAAACCGCAAATCGACGCATCAATCATCGCCGCGCTGATGTCCTCAAGCAGATCTTGATCCCATGTCTCTGACTGCATGAGCTTTACGGCCTTTTCACAGCCAACCCGACAAGGGGTACATTGCCCACAGCTTTCATCTTCGAAGAATCGTAGCATATTAAGCGCTGCATCGCGGGCCCGATCCTGATCAGACAGCACAACAACGGCCGCTGAGCCAATGAAAGAGCCGTGGGGTTGCAGGGTGTCAAAATCAAGCGGAATATCATTCATATGCGCAGGCAGCAGGCCAGAGGATGGACCACCGGGTTGATATGCTTTGAATTCATGCCCATCCAGCATTCCGCCTGCAGAAGCAATAATATCCGAAATTGTCGATCCAGCAGGCAATAGATAAACGCCTGGCTTTTTAACGCGTCCGGATACGGAATAGCTGCGCAAACCTACACGGCCGTTTTTTTCCACTGAAGAGAGTATCTCAGGACCTTCGCGGCATACCCGCGCGACCCAATGAAGGGTTTCGACATTATGCACCAAGGTCGGGCGGCCAAAAATACCAACAGCTGCCACAAAAGGTGGGCGGTGACGCGGCATGCCCCGTTTGCCCTCGATGCTTTCAATCATCGCGCTTTCTTCACCGCAAATATAGGCGCCCGCACCGCGCCGTAGTTCGATATAGCCAGGCGGTGTCAAACCTGCATCTTCAAGTGCAGAAATTTCATTAGCTAAAATTGCAAGTACCGCAGGATATTCATCGCGCATATAAATAAATGCTTTTTCGGCGCCCACAGCCCAAGCGGCAATCAGCATTCCCTCAAGGAAGAGATGCGGCGAGCGCTCAAGGTAAAACCGATCTTTAAAGGTGCCAGGCTCACCTTCATCCCCGTTGACCGCCAAGTAGCGCGGCCCCTCGTTCATGCGCACGAACCCCCATTTTTTACCCGATGGGAATCCAGCGCCGCCAAGACCGCGCAGCCCAGAGGACAGCACTTTTTCCTGCACCTCTTGCCAATCACCGCCGCTGCGCAGATCGGCCAAAGCAGTATAACCGCCGCCGCTACGATAAGCTGATAATGTTTCATACTCTGGTATAACGGCATGCGTATCGCCAGCCGCTATGGCCGACCTTACCTTTTCGGGTGTCGCGTGATCGATATGTTTATGGCCTAATTCTAAAACCGGCGCCGTATCGCAGCGCCCCATGCAAGGCGCGCGCAGCACCCGCACTTCCGTTGGATCAAGCCCGTCTTCAAGTGCTTTTTGCAACTGCTGCGATCCAGCCAACTCACAACTGAGGCTATCGCATACGCGAATAGTCAGAGCTGGCGGCGGTGTTTCATCTTCTTTGATCACATCAAAATGAGCATAGAAACTTGCAACCTCATAGACCTCGGCCATGGAAAGACGCATTTCCTCGGCCAAAGCCCGCAAGTGTGCGGCCGATAAATGTCCGAATTTGTCTTGGATTAAATGCAGAAATTCAATTAGCAAATCCCGATCTCTGCCACGGCCCTGCAAAAGCAAGCGAACTTCGGTCAGGGCCGCGTCATCGTATTGCCGCCCCTTGGGCGTGCGCCGCCCTTTGCCTTTGCCTGATTTCCAAACGCCTTTGCGATCATCCAATGCCATTTATAGCTCCGCTGACAAATTTGAATCATTCTATCTATACTATACGTCAAAACGCGAGGCTAAAAACGACACAGAACCCGACGGATGCGTTGCGCCGAGGAAAAATTTGCACTTTAGACATATCTCGCAGAAGAAGGTTTGCACCATTCGCAGCAGATCAAGGCTTTAATAACTTGATCTGAATTCAGCGGGGATAAACCTAAAACAAAGAGCCTTGATCAGGTGATCCTTTCGCCCGCGCCGGTTTGGCCCCACCGCCACTCCGCAACTTCATCCTGCCGTCCTTGAATTCAATTTCAAGACTATCGGATTTGGCCGCCTGATCCTTGGTTGTCACGACCTTTTGGTCTGATCTGACAACTGCGTAACCGCGCTTTAAGGTGGCTTTGTAGCCTAACGTTTCGCGCAATCGATCAAGCGCAGTGAGTTGCTCGCCAAGCTGGGAAATATGGCGTAGGCCAGTGTCACAGAACCGTTTACCAAGCTGATCCAAATCTTTACGGTTCTGCAACAAAACGCGCTCAAGAGGTCTGATATCCAACCTTTTTTGGGTATTTGCAAAAGCCATTTTTCGAATATCAATTCCGCGCTGCAAGGCTGGTTCAAGCCGTGGGGACAGCGCCGATATTTGCTGATTTGCAACAACGAGAATATTTTTCAAAGCTGCGGGCCGAAGGCTGCCAGAGCACTGGTTGAGTTTCACTCGGCGCTGCTGCAGCGCCAATTTAAGCCCTGTGGGAAGCCGATCCGCGAGATGATCTATTTTCTGCCGGGGACTTTCTAATAACGTCTCAAGCCGCGGCAAAGCGCGGGCCACATCCCACATACGCTGACCTCTGGTGGTTAAAACCGTGCTCATAGCGCGGCTCATACGCGCCTCATGGCTTTCAAGCGTCGCCAGAAGTTCATGGCGCACGGGAACAGCCAGTTCAGCGGCAGCGGTCGGGGTTGGCGCCCGGTGGTCTGCCACATAATCAATCAATGTGGTGTCGGTTTCATGGCCTACCGCAGAGATCAGCGGGATCTCGGATGCAAAAGCCGCGCGGGCAACCGCCTCTTCATTAAATCCCCATAAATCCTCAAGTGAGCCACCGCCGCGCGCAACAATCAGCAAATCAGGCCTCGGCAAAGCCCCCCCTAATGAAAAGCTGTTAAACCCAGCGATGGCAGCAGATACCTCTGGGGCGCAGCGGTCCCCTTGGACCGCCACTGGCCAGATCAGCACTTTGCGCGGAAACCTATCCCGCAAACGATGTAAAATATCGCGGATGACCGCACCAGACGGCGAGGTAACAACACCAATAACCTCAGGCAGATAGGGAATTTGTTTCTTATGCGATGTTTGAAACAAACCTTCGGCTGCCAGAGCCGCCTTACGCTTTTCAAGCATGGCCATCAAAGCGCCAACACCTGCTGGCTTGAGTTGTTCGATCACCAATTGATACTTTGATTGGCCCCCAAAAGTTGTCACCCGACCGGTCGCAACCACCTCCATCCCCTCTTCGGGTTGGATTTGCAACCGCGCGGCAACGCCTTTCCAGATGACCGCTGAAATCACCGCCTTTTCATCTTTTAAGTCAAGATAGACATGACCGGATCGGGGAAAGGATACGCGCCCGATTTCGCCTTTCAAGCGCACATGGGAAAATTCACCCTCGATAAGGCGTTTTATAGCGCCTGAAATTTCCGAAATCGTAAATTCAGGATCATTCAATCCGGCTTTGGGATCATCGATCAAATCAGACATCTTACCTCACTTGCCTCTTGCGCAAGCGCAGCTTAGAACGCGGTCAAGCAAAGGCCAAGAGGAGACAGAGATGAATATTTTGATTTTGGGTGGCGGCGGACGTGAACATGCGCTGGCCTGGGCTGTCAAACAAAACCCAAAATGTGATCATCTCATTGTTGCTCCGGGAAATGCTGGGATGCAAACCATCGCTGAATGCGTGGATTTAGATATCAATGATGGCCTAGCCGTCGTGGCATATGCCAAATCACGGTCGATTGACTTTGTGATTATCGGCCCCGAGGCGCCTTTGGTCGCCGGTGTTGCGGATGCCTTGCGCGCCTCGGGCATTTTAACCTTCGGCCCCGATCAGGCCGCGGCAAAACTTGAAGCCAGCAAGCATTTTACCAAACAGGTTTGTGAAGCCGCTAGAGCGCCGACGGCGGCCTATGGGCATTTTACCGATGCTGCATCGGCCAAAGCCTTTGTGCGCAAGCAAGGTGCCCCAATTGTGGTCAAAGCCGATGGGTTGGCTGCTGGTAAGGGCGTGGTTGTTGCGATGAAGGTGGAAAACGCACTTCAGGCAATTGATGATATGTTTGGCGGGCAGTTTGGGCAAAGCGGCGCAGAAGTTGTCGTCGAAGAGTTTATGGACGGCGAAGAAGCCTCATTTTTTGTGCTGTGCGATGGCACAACAGTGCTGCCGATTGGCACGGCTCAAGATCACAAGCGCGTGGGCGAAGGTGATACCGGCCCCAACACTGGCGGGATGGGCGCATATTCCCCGGCGCCAGTACTTTCACCCGCGATTGCAGAGCGCGCGCTTAAAGAGATTATTGAGCCAACAATGGCCGAAATGACCCGTCGGGGCAGCCCCTATAAAGGCGTACTCTATGCCGGTTTGATGATCAAAGACGGACAGCCCCGTCTGGTCGAATATAACGTACGGTTTGGCGATCCTGAATGTCAGGTATTGATGCTGCGTCTGGGTGCACAGGCGCTTGACCTTCTTCTGGCCACCGCCAATGAAGACCTTTCTGAGGCCAAGGTCAATTGGGCTAATGACCATGCGATGACAGTTGTTATGGCAGCAAATGGATATCCAGGAAGCTATGACAAAGGCAGTGTAATCGGAGGACTAGGAGACCTTCCCGAGACCTCATTTGAGATTTGCTTTCACGCGGGAACCCAGCAAGATGGGCCAAATGTTGTGGCAGCTGGCGGACGGGTTTTAAACCTCACAGCGCGCGGCACGAGCCTACAAGAAGCCCGCGACAGAGCCTATGCTTTAGCAGATCAAATCGATTGGCCAGAAGGTTTTTTCCGAAGCGATATAGGCTGGCGGGCTTTATAGGGTTTACTGAAAACATTCTGTGGGATTAAACTCATCTCTGGGGGCTTGCCCCCAGACCCCCAGAGTATTTTTCCAAAGAAAAAATAGGGCGCAAATTTCGGCGGCAGTTAACTACGATAATCGGACGTTTAGTTTATTCAAGGCGGCTCGGGAGGTACGGCCTGAGCGGTTGTTGACGCCTGTGAAGCGGTGACTATGTTAGGTCACCCTGCTGTTGGAGCCGGATGATTTGGATTGCGTGATATGTAGGATTGGTCAATTTAGAGAGATATTTTCATGGGTCTTTATTAGGTTTGGCGGTGACTTACTCTCCCACGCCTTAAGACGCAGTACCATCAGCGCAACGGCACTTAACGGCCGGGTTCGG
>PBSX01000013.1 GCA_002726375.1 Marinovum sp. | reverse complement strand
CTGGGCTGTGCAGATAAGCAAGTTACACAGCGGTGGGCAAATAACAGGGCGGAGAATTCACACTTACCTTTTCGACGAAGAGAGCGCGCGATGCTGCGATTTAGGCGTATGCACAGTCTCCAAAAGTTTGCTTCAATCCACGCCTCGTTTTACAATCACTTCAATTCACAAAGGTCACTATCAACTCGCATTAACTTCAAGCTAGGCCGCGACGCTGCTCTTACAGAGTGGCGCTCTCTTATTGCCTTTTAGAATCCTCGTTCTCAAGGCTTCTGATGCTTGAGCTGGTTTGTATGACAGCACCGTGCTGAGAAATGGGGCTAGACATGGCCTACAAAGATGATCACGAATATTCAACGTTTTACATTTGAGAAAGAATACTCAAGAGAAAGTTTGAAGATGTCTAATTTCTCTAGCCACTGCTGCGACGATCGCTTATTTTTTCTGCCAGAGGCTGAGCAAAGAAGAAAATGATATGAGCAAGTTCAAGCAATGGCTTTGGAAAGGATAAGGACCTATGATCCTGTGCTGTGGTGAAGCTTTGATCGATATGATCCNNGAAAAAACATCTTCAGGCAGAGATGCCTTTGTGCCGCATCCGGGCGGCGCAATTTACAACACTGCCGTTGCTTTGGGACGTTTGGGTGCGCCTTCTGGCATGCTTACAGGTCTTTCAAACGACATTTTTGGTCAGCAACTTTGCCAGGGTCTAAAAGCTTCAAATGTGGATATTGNTCATGTTATTTTTAGTGATCGACCAACCACTTTGGCATTTGTTCAGTTAATAGATGGACAAGCCAGCTATAGTTTTTATGACGAAAACTCTGCTGGCCGCATGTTGGCGCCTTCTGATCTTCCTTTGATATCCCAAAATGTTAACGCTTTGTATTGTGGCGGTATTAGNCTGGNGTGCGATCCATGTTCTGAGGCCTATGAAACATTNNTAGAACGAGAGCACAAACGCCTTGTNTTTATGTTGGATCCGAATGTCAGGACAACTTTTATAGAAGATGCGGACCGCTATCGCAGCAGAATTATGAAAATGATGTCTCTTGCAGATATTGTTAAGGTGTCAGANGAGGACTTAGAATGGATTATCAANAACNCCAGTTCGNCGGAGCANAAGGNCAAATCCATTCTTGGAATAGGNGCAGGTTTGGTAATTTTGACNCGGGGAANCTTAGGTGCAACGGCGTATCTTAAGGATGGCATAATGGTACATGTGCCGGCAGAAAAAGCTGATGTTNTTGATACTGTCGGGGCGGGCGATACNTTTAACGCAGGCTTTCTTTCAAAGCTNTCTGAATTGGATTTTTTGCAAAAGGAAAGCTTACCTAAAATATCCGCTAACGCTGTTGAACAAGCTTTGCAATTTGGAGCGAAAGTTGCAGGTGTGACTGTNTCGCGTGCGGGGGCAAACCCGCCNTGGGCAGCAGAGCTATGAGCAAGGGCACAAAANCAGCAGTGCCTACTAACATTGACGATCTTATCAAAATAATTGTCCACCTTTCGGCAGCAAAATCCCGCTTTATTGTCGCCATCGCTGGNCCCCCTGGNTCAGGTAAGTCAACCCTATCAAATCACTTGGCAAAGTGTTTGGGGCNANCNGCGAAAGTCCTGCCAATGGATGGGTTTCATCTTGATAANGATCGNTTGCAAGAAATGGGTCTNCTGCNCCGNAAAGGNGCGCCNGAGACATTTGATGCGATNGGCCTTTTGGAGCTTATGCGCAAGATGCNGGANAAGAAGANGTTTTTGTATCCGACTTTCGATCGACAAGAAGATAAAACAATCCCGAACTCGGGTGGCATAACTGAGGAAGATAAAATNGTATTGGTGGAAGGTAACTACCTTCTTTTAAAGGGGCCGCCTTGGTCTNAGCTTTCNCAATTTTTCGACTTAACAGTGGCNTTGGATGTTTGCCGCGAAACTCTTCAATCCCGGCTTATCGCCCGATGGGTCAATCATGGTTTGTCTGAGGTTGACGCGCGCGCACGTGCCTTAGGCAATGACATGGTGAATGTTACTTGTGTTCTGGAAAATTCGCTTACAGCGGATTATAAACTAAGACCGAACATATAGTTTCGTTTTACATCCAAGAAAAACCAAATCGGTTCTTTGGAAGCATTTTCATTAGTTTATTTTGTTCGGCTACTGGCTGCTAGAATGAAGTTACCTCATGGGTGTTTCTGCCACCGCCACGACTTTCAATAGATTTGGCATTTCACTTTCCTGCCCAAAGCGGCGCCCATAAAATATGCCCTTTTTCANCGCCAATGAGCACGTGTGACAAAGAGGCTGTTACCGCAATGGCTGTCACCTCAATACCCGTTGCGCCTCTCAAAACGATTGCATCCTTACTCTCGTCAAGTTCGGCTAATAGCACTGTGCCGTCCCTAAAGCCTGTAAAAACTGCATTTTCCCCAGACAGAGCGCTTACACAGGTTGCTATTTGTTTGCCGCCATGNGCCACGCAAACGGGTGAACGGTCCAACGGNCCATNCNTGCCATCNAANGGCCAGCAGATCGCTTCGTCGGCCCCAGATGTGGCAAGATAGGGGGTATCACCAATCCAAGCAAAGCTCTTTATNTTTGCAGGATATCCTGCCACCGCCAAGTCACCTTTGTCACGTAGACGCCATCCGTGGAGCGCCTTTTCCTGCATGGCTGTAACAACGTACTTTCCATCTGGACTGAAGGTCACAGCGCCATGAAAACCTTTCCAAACCAGTTTTGATGATTTCCACCGACGCTCGCGGCGCTCCCACAGTGTTACGCCGCCATAATGCGCCACGGCCAAACGTTTGCCTTTTGCATCAAAGGCTATTCCTCCCACCGTGCTAACATGCTCTAGCAATGTGGCTTTTGGTTGCCCCTTTGACCAAACATGTGCTGTTCGGCCCGATGAACAGGCATAATGATCAGGGCTTGTGGCAACGCAATCAACCCATTTGGTGCCGAAGCTAGCCAGTTCCTTAATGCTGCCGTCAGGCGAAATACGAAGGAACCGACCATCATCTCCGCCGGTTACAATATGATCTCCATCAGCTGCCATACAAAGAACTACGCCTGTATGCGCCTGTGTCACAGTGTGTGGCAGGCCGGGACGGAAAAACCGTATAGTCCCATCTCCAAACCCTACAGCAATGCAATCCGGTAGGGAAACCGCTCCTGTCACGGGTGCTTCGAGCTCAAGGCGCATGCCTCTGCGCTCTAGCTCTGTCTCTTCGAACCTTTGGCTAGGCTGCTGACGGGGCGGTAAATCCGAAATTACACCGTCTTGCAAGCTTCAAACCCTTCCCTCAGCCCCATATTTTCAACATTTCGGCCGATGAAGACGACGCGCGAGCTGCGCGGTTTGCCCTTTGGCCAAGCCCCCATTGGCGATCCGTCCATCAGCATATGAACCCCTTGAAAAACATAGCGTTCCTCGTGACCTTCGAAGTCAAGGATGCCTTTCGATCTTAAAATATCTTGGCCACGTGTTTGTAAAAGCTGTCCGAACCAGGTTTGGAATTTATCAAAGTCAAGCTTAGTATCAGAAACAAAAGAGACACTAGTGATATCATCGTCGTGGTCGTGATCGTGGTCAGAATCGAGGAAGTCTGGTTCCACCTCAAGCACACTGTCCAAGCTGAACGCATTTAGTCCGACAACTTCTTCAAGCGGTGCCGCACAACGCGCAGTTCTGATGATTTTAGCGTAAGGGTTGATTTTACGGATGCGTGCCTCAACACTTTCAAGGTTATTGACATCGATAAGATCCGTCTTGTTCAACAAGACAACATCCGCGAATGCGACTTGCTCTTCAGCCTCGTGATGCTCGCCCAATTGTGTATCAAGGTGCACCGCATCTGCTACCGTGACAATTGCATCCAATTTGGTACGGTCGGCGACTTCTTGATCAACGAAGAACGTCTGAGCAACAGGGGCGGGATCTGCAAGGCCGGTTGTTTCGACAATGATTGCGTCAAGCTGGTCTGCACGCTTCATCAGACCGCCGAGAATGCGAATTAAGTCACCACGCACAGTACAGCAAATACAGCCATTATTCATTTCAAAAACTTCTTCATCAGCATCGACAACCAGATCATTGTCGATACCTTCCTCTCCAAATTCATTCACGATCACGGCGTATTTCTTGCCGTGACGTTCAGTGAGGATGCGGTTCAATAGGGTGGTCTTTCCGGCACCAAGAAAACCGGTCAATACCGTTACTGGCACTTGTGAAGATTGTTCCATGATTTTTCCTTTCAATGGGCTGGAATGCGGGCGGGCGTACTCACAGGTCGGCAGCTGGCATTTCTTTTATCAGTTTGTAATCTATGAATGTCGCAATGCCGCTAACAGACTGCATAAATTCCGGTATGTAAAAGACCGACAGCCTGCATAAGATGTGCGTCTTGGCCTTTTATTCACCGCATTTTGCTCCTGATTGAAATTGCGCTTGACCTTATCTAACAGATTCTTTATCTGACAAAAATGTTATAACATTACATTTTAGTAAGGTTCAAAATGGTTGTCGAAACGTCGGTTTTATCAATTTGTCTCACCTGCCGTGATGGTAATGAGGCCCTAACCAAAACGAGGGGAGGAGCCCGACTTGCGCAGGCGGTGTTGGATCGGATTGATGCCAAAAAGGTGTTTGAGCTCAGAGGCGTGCGCTGCATGAGCCAATGCAAGCGCCCCTGCATTGCGTCCTTGAGCGCCCGAGAGTGTTTCACATATGTGTTTGGTGACCTCGATCCTGACCGAGCTGACCATGTTGATGCGTTGTTGGAATTTGTGTCGCTATACAACGCAGCCACAGAAGGCTTTCTGAAACGTGAAGACCGTCCAGAAGCTCTTAGGGCAAGCATACTTGGACGCTTTCCACCGATTGATAGCAACTCACCGCTTGTGACTTATCTTACCCCAGAATATGCAGTATAAACGTGGCTCCGGTCAAAGTGCTGGACTGCTCTAAAACATAAAGGCATATGTGCAATGAAAGATATAGCAAACGATGTCGTTACGCTCGGAGCGGATCAAAGTGTGTCTGCCACAAGCAAAAAAGCGATCACGGCGGTGAGCCTTTCGGCACAGAGCGCCAGTTGGTCCGTGCCTAGAAGTCGCAAGACGATCCTTCATCCAATTAGCTTCGACTTGGCGCCCGGGCGGGTCCTTGGTGTTGTGGGGCCCAATGGGGCAGGTAAATCGACACTTCTCAGATTGCTATACCGCTACCACCCTCCCACTACTGGTACTGTGAAAGTTGATGGCACGGACATTTGGTCGATATCCGCGCGTGATGTTGCCTGCACCATAGCAGCAGTTTTACAAGAGCAGCCTACAGATTTTGCGCTAACCGTACGCGAGATCATCGCGCTTGGGCGCATCCCGCATCGCAGAGGCTTTGGTGGGGCAAGTGGGGCACATGATGCACAAATTGTGCAGTTTGCCTTGGAGCGCCTATGCCTTCTAGAATTTGCGGATCGGCAATTGGGCACTTTATCCGGTGGTGAGCGGCAGCGTGTGATGGTTGCCCGCGCCCTCGCGCAGGAGCCCAGTGTGCTGATCCTCGATGAGCCGACCAATCACCTCGATATTCGCCACCAGCTTGAAGTCATTGAGCTAATCCGAGACCTACCGCTGACGATTGTAACCTCTTTGCATGATCTTAATTTGGTGGCTGGTGTTTGCGATGATGTTCTTCTTTTGAAAGCTGGCCGGTCGCTTGGCTTTGGACCACCGTCTGAGGTGCTGTCCGAGCAGGCGTTGGCCCACGCTTTTGATGTAAGCGCACGCCGCGAACGGCTTGCGCCGAGCGATACCGATTACTTCACCTTCCACCTATCGAACAAAGGAATACCATATGAAGAAGTTTCTTCTATCCCCCATCGCTATCTTTCTAAGTATGGGGGTGGCCTCGGCTGAGACCACCGTGCAAAGCTGCAACCGGGCAGTGACTTTCGACGCAGCTCCAGAGCGGGCCATTTCCAATGATGTAAATCTAACTGAGATGATGCTGGTGCTTGGCCTTGCAGATCGCATGGTTGGCTATACCGGCATCTCAGGTTGGAAAACGCTCGATGAAGAGATGCGCGCAGGCGTTGAAGAACTGCCTGAGCTGTCTGAAAAATACCCTTCCAAAGAGGTGTTGGTCGGAGCGGATGCAGACTTTTTCTTTGCGGGTTGGAACTATGGCATGAAGGTCGGCGGCGAGGTTACCCCTGAGACACTAGAACCATTTGGCATTCAGGTGTACGAGCTAACCGAAAGCTGCACCCACATCATGCAGAAGGACAAAGCCAGCATCGAAGACATGTATAGCGACCTGTTAAATCTGGGGCGCATATTTGGTGTCGAAGATAAAGCAAACACACTTGTTCAGGGCTATCGCGCGGAACTCGCCGAGTTCACTAACAACCTTGAAACCGGTGCCCCCTTGCGGGTCTTTGTTTATGACAGTGGTGAGGATGCACCTTTTACCGCCGGGCTATACGCTATGCCAACGGCGCTTATCGAAGCCGCAGGTGGTGTAAATGTCATGGATAACTTTAATAAAAGTTGGGGCAGCGTCACTTGGGAAGAGGTTGTCGAGCGCAATCCCGAAGTGATCGTCATCGTCAACTACGGCAATGTGACAGCCGAGCAGAAGCGTGATTTCATGATGTCGAACCCAGCCTTTGCAGACCTTGACGCTGTCAAAAACGACCGCTTCGTGACCTTGGAATATGTTGAAGCAACCCCGGGACCACGCAACATCCGGGCAATCAAGACCCTTGCGAACGCCTTTTGGGGCCAGTAGCCGAATGAGTGAGATCACAGGTCCCCAATCTTCAAGCAACCGCAGCAGAGGCGTTATCCCGCTTGTGCTTGGCGGCGTGGCGATACTTGTGGTCTCACTGTCCATCGCGATCTCAGTTGGAGCCGTTCCAGTGTCTACAAGCACGGTCTGGGGCGTGCTGATTGGTAAACTGTCACCGGATCTTATCGAACAGACTTGGAGCAAAGGGCGCCAGGCTATTGTCTGGGACATCCGATTTCCCCGCGCGCTGCTGGCGATGATGGTAGGCGCGGGATTGGCGATTGTCGGCGCGAGCCTTCAGGCCGTTACCCGTAACCCGCTGGCCGATCCGCATCTTTTGGGTATTTCCTCTGGTGGGGCCTTTGGAGCGATCCTCGCACTTCTTCACACGGGATTGTTCATCGGTCTGTTGACGGTTCCGCTTCTGGCCTTTTTGGGGGCGCTATTTGCAACCACCCTAGTGCTTGGTGTGTCACGCTTTGCAGATGCTGCAAGTGCAGACCGTTTGGTGCTAGCAGGTGTCGCCGTATCGTTTATCATCATGGCTGGCGCAAATGTCTTAATCTTTCTGGGTGACCCTCGTGCAACCCACACAGTAGTTTTCTGGATGCTTGGTGGATTGGGCCTCGCACAGTGGAACCAGCTTATCTATCCGTTGGTTATTTTGATCGCCTGCGGTGCTTGGCTCTTTAGCCAAGCCGGCGCGCTTAACGCAATGACGGTCGGCGATGAAACCGCTTCTACGCTTGGTATCCCGGTTGCTCGGTTTCGCCTAAGTGTCTTTGTCGTAGGTGCGCTGATCACTGGTGTGATGGTTGCCTTCTCAGGCATCATAGGGTTCATTGGTCTGATGGTTCCGCATATCGTGCGGATGCTGGTAGGAGGAGATTACCTTAGGGTTTTACCTGTTTCCGCTTTGGTTGGGGCAATCCTTCTGCTTTGGGCCGATATCGCTGCCCGTACAGTTATGGCCCCCGAAGATATGCCCATCGGGATCATCACTGGCTTAGTCGGTGGCGTATTTTTTGTATGGCTTTTGGGTCGGCGTGGGTCAGCGTAATCAAAGCGCCTGATACGCTCACAGTTTTAAGTCTCTCTGTGCAAGTTTGCCCATCACTTTATCCGTCGAATTTAATCCCACCGTGACAAACACTCTGCGATCCATCTCAATATTGCGCTACAGCCTCGTGCCAATCTCGTTCGCCATAATTGAGGTTTGCTTCATCATCAGAGCGAACAGGTCATTTCATTTTTTTGAATTAAACTGTATAAGAGATAGCATTGCAAAAGGAACTTAAATTGGGTCAAAAAGGAGCTCAAAGGGTTGTGAAACAACCGTCAAGCGCAACATTCATATCCTTTTAAAGATTAGCCTGATCTTGCCAGTCAGACTCAAGTTTTTTTGCTGTGCCTCAGACAAAGGAACGTACTGATAAAAAGCAGCTCTCGCTAGGCCACTTGAACCTTTGCCTCGAACAGAAAAGCTGACAGCGCCCTCTCAAGTTCCGCAACAGAGGATTGCTGGCTTTTGGACAGGTTCACGGTAACGCGCATTCCTCGAGAGCCTCCGGCAACAACTTCGACCAGTGGGTTTGCGACCTTAAGTTCATCCTGCAGCAGTTCCATGACCCTTTGTTTAGCCGCATCACAGCGCAAGCTTGGTTTGAAAATCTTGCCGACAGTGGTCAGGGGAATGGTGTCTATGGTTTTAATGATTTTTGGCCAAGCAGGGCGCTCGTCAATTGAGCTTTGCGCATGCTGGTGCAGCTCTTCAATGCTGACGTTGGCATCCGGTAGCAGTTCGACAAAGCACATGGGAAGCTCGCCAGCATAGGCGTCGGGTATTCCAACAGCTGCAGCAAGCGCAACTTCTGGGTGCGTAGCCATCGCGTTTTCAATCATGGCTGGATCAATATTATGGCCGCTGCGAATGATAAGATCTTTTGAACGGCCTGCCACGTAGATACGGCCTTGGGCGTCTTTGTATCCCAGATCGCCTGAGTTTAACCGGCCAGCATCGATAGTGCCTTCATTGTGTTCCGGGTCGCGGTAACCGGGCGTAATGTGATCTCCTAAGATTGTAATCACGCCGATCTCGTCGGTAGTGCACGGCTCGCCCAAACTTCCGTCCTCGTTCAAATGTAATACTTCGACCTTGGTGTAGGGCAACGCCCACCCAACAGAGCCCACCGAACCTGGGCCAGATAATGGATCAATGCTGACAAGTCCGGACGATTCTGTCATTCCAAGTATTTCATGCAGATGGCATCCGGTTACCTCCCTGAAACGTGTCCCAACGGCAGGGGGCAGTAAGGCGGCGCCTGTCAATCCGGTTCGCAGAGCGCTGATGTCGTTGTCACCCACGGGCTCTTGCAATACCGCGCCAATTGCAGTTGGAACGCCGCCAACCACAGTCACCTTATGCTGTGCAACAAGCCTCCAGAACCCTTTCACAATCGCAGGATTACGCAATCCGCCAGGCGACATGACGACCAGTTCAACCCCAGCCATAAAAGCGCTTAGGCCCGCAACAATAGTTCCGGCGACATGAAACAGTGGCAGTGTTGCCGTCAATATGTCGTCAGATGTGTATCCACACATAGCCGCACCGCCAAACGCTGAGACAAGCTGACTGCGATGCGTGTGTGCAACAAGTTTTGGCACACCGGTGGTTCCGCCGGTATGAAAATAGGCCGCGATATCGTCGCCGCCACGCGGTTCACCAAATATTAGGTGATCATCCGGCTGTTTGGCCAAGGCTTTTCCAAAATCAACGATGCCATCTTCGTCTGGGGTTCCTGGGGGTGAAACACGAACCAGCACCAAGCCGGGAATCTGGTCGCGCAATTCCAGCGCTTTTTCCCAGATGTCCAATTGTGGATGCGGTCCAAGGGCGACCAGAATTTTTGCACCCGAAGCCTTGATCAATTCGGCAATGCTTTCAGGTTGCAAAAGAAAGTTGACTGGAACGGCGTAACCGGCTGTTTCTGCGGCCCACAGCGTTGCATGGGTTTCTATCAAAGACGGCAGCATATAGGCGACGCCCGGTGCAGGGCCGCCCAACGCAGAAAACGCATTCGCAGCGCGTCGGATCATTCCCAACAACTGAGCATAATCCACGCGGCGTGGCTGCTCGTCTTGGGCTCCGGTCATCAGCATTGTGATAGCAGTTGAGGTAGGGTGCTGTGCGGCACTGGCAATGAATACATCTAGGATACTGCGCTCTGGCAAACGTTGATCAAGCGTCATCTCGGTTTCAAAGCGCTCAAGATCATCACGTGTTCGAATTGTATAGTCTTTAAAATTAGCCATCTATCTCACTCCCGTTCGTGGTTTGGGTTTAAGGGTTTGTCTGTCAACTTGCAAAACAATCCAGCGCAGTTTCTAGGCACTTTTTTCTTTGTTGGCACCCTTAGTGCCCGCTGATTGCGCCTAGGATGATCAGCATTATGAAAAAGAACCAGAGCTTGTCTCTTTCAAGTTCAATCTTGTTCAGCACGCCATGACATAGGCATTTCGTTAAATATGAATATCGCATTTGCGACGTTAGTCTCTTACGTATTTGGCCCGCGGATCAAGATGGGCGTGAATACTCTTTGGTGCATTATAATGGCTTGGTCGTCTATAATTACTCGAAGTCAATCAATGGAACAATGTATTTAGCCTAGATTGCAAGTCTTGTCTTGGTCCCTTTGCGGCCATCAACATGCCTTCTTAAGAAATTTCAAAAAAATTCGCGGAATGAGTTCAGGAAGCAGGATAGGTTTTAGGTATCAATTTTTATTTGCATGAATAAAGCCTCCGCAAATGTGTGGAAAATTGACTCAGGCTGCCAGCAGCTTGCATATGATCTAGACACTTTCACACCATCTTTGAGGCATTTTGATACTATACCTGTGTCCATGTATGATTTGATTATAAGCGGTTCACCATGCGGTTTGACAGGACGGTAGTACCGGCTTTACAAATCGTGGCGTAATTACAAATTTACAAAGTATGTTTGGAAAGTTGGTGATAAAAGACCATTTTAACGATAGTTGAAGTCTTATTGTGCAATATCGAGAAATTTTGAAATCTGCACAATAGCATCTAAATAAGGCAATCAATGACACAAGATAGACTTGAGAGTTTGGAGTCCCATGTAGCACATCTGGATAAAACCGTTGAAGAACTTTCAGATGTTGTCAACAAACAACAAACGCAAATTAATCGACTAACGCGAATGATCGAAATGTTGTTTGAGCGTGAGAGGCAGGACGCAGAAATAGCCGCCGATAAGCCACCGCCGCATTGGTGAATTTCACCACTTGCGGATCGAACTGCGAAGGCGCGGCGCACAATGAAAGGTCGTAACAACTAGAGCGGTTTTAAGCAGGTAATTATTTAAAAATACGTGACCTGTCTGGCGTCAGTGATTATTGGATAGATTTAGGTATTTTTGTAAAATTTGAAGCATCGAAGGTGTCTGCCACCAGATTAGCTCGCACCATAAAGCGAACAATATTTAAGCACTACTCGAAGTAGAGCGGGGCTAAAGACTGTTAATATGTTTGTAGACAGTATTGCGAGAAACCCCTAAACGCCGTGCTACTAGACTGACATTACCACCTGTTTCGTTCCAGCATCTTTGGATCATTATGCAGGTTTCCTCACGCACAGGAGAGCCGATACAATTTGGACACGGCTTTACGCCATCTTCGATAAAGGAATTCAACGCCTCTTGAATTTCTTGTCTTATCACTTTCCCGTTTGAAACGGACACTGCTTGCTTGATTGTCTTTTTTAGTTGAGTAAAGTTGCCTGGCCATCTTTCGGCCTTTAGAATTTTTAAAGCGGCGGGCGACAGAATATGCTCAGACGAGTTAGAGTTTAAAATAGCCAAGGCTACTTTTTCGAAATCTGTCCTTTGCGACAAGTTGGGGGCTGT
>PBSX01000091.1 GCA_002726375.1 Marinovum sp. | reverse complement strand
GAAAGCCCCGCTTTGATGGCCAAACCAAGCTGTAAAGTCACGGTTTGGGTCGGTGCGGATGAGCGGCCAGTATTTCTGGATCAGGCGCGATGGCTGTCGCAGGCATGGGATGCACCGTTGATGGTGGATGAAGATAAACATCATTTCGATGTGATCGAAGGCCTTGTTGATGCGCAAAGCGAGATTACAAACTGCTTGCTCAATATTTGAACCAAAAAGTTACCGGCCTTAGCCTGGCCTGTGATATTAACAAGCGGTGTTAAAACGCCCTATGCGCCCACTTTTCGACAATACCCGGCAGGTTTGAAAAATCATCAAAGTGGGTTGCCGCCTTGAAATACGAAAGCTCTTTTTTGCGGTATCCAAGCGTGAACAGCGCGAAATCAAAGGCGGCGTTTTGCGCCGTGTCGTAATCGGTTTCGCTATCGCCCACATATAGCGCAGCTTTGGCGCCCAAAAGCTCAAGGCAGCGGTGTAGTGGGGCGGGATCGGGTTTTTTAACGGGCAGGGTGTCACCCCCCACCATGGCATCGAAAAAATCCGCCATGCCAAGAAAATCTAGGTCGGCTTGCGCTGCATCAAAGGGCTTATTGGTGCAGATCGCAAGCGCGGTCCCCTGCGCCGTTAGGCATTTAAGCGCGTCCAAAACCCCCGGATAGGGATGTTTTAAAAAATCGCTGGGGTCGGTGTAATGCTTCAAGACTTTTGCACAGAGCTCTGTGTGCATCTGCAGCGGAATGCTGCGCGCTTCCATCACCTGTTGCACAAGATTAGGCAGCCCTCTGCCGATAAAGGATGTCACCGTGGGCAAATCAAGCGAGCCGTAGCCTTCGCCGCTAAGCATTTTGTTCACAGCGGCGTGGATGTCCGGCGCGCTGTCAATCAATGTGCCGTCGAGGTCAAAAATGACAGCCTTCACGCGTCTTTCCATTTGATCGAGCATCCCATTGAAGCAATTTGATCTTTGGGACCATGGCCGGTTTCGGCCACTTCCTTCATGGCTTTAAACAAATCACGGCGCAGGTCGGCTGGGCCGGCTGTGCTGGTTGATGCATCAAGCCGGCCGCGGTATTGCAGCGCATGCTTGCTGTTAAAGCCGAAAAAATCTGGCGTGCAGGCCGCGCCGTAGCTGCGCGCAACCGCTTGGCTTTCATCATAAAGATAGGGGAAAGGAAAATCCTGCTTGCTTGCCAGTTTGGCCATATTCTCAAAGCTGTCCTGCGGATAGGCGACCACATCATTGGCGCTAATGGCCGCTACGCCGATGCCCAGAGCTTTTAGATCGCGCGCATCGCGAATGATCCGGTCAAGCACCGAAAGCACATAGGGGCAATGGTTGCAAATAAACATCACCAAGGTGCCGTTTGCACCGCTGATATCTGCCAAAGAAAGGGTTTCGCCGCTGGTGGCAGGAAGGGCAAAGTCGGGCGCGGGCCAACCGAAATCACATACTGGGGGAATAGCTGCCATGTTTATCCTTTCGCCGCGGCGCGAATGGCGCGGATGTTATCACCATAAGGTGCGGGGTTTTGCACCGATCCACCTTTGAACACGGCCGAGCCAGCAACCAGAACATCTGCGCCTGCTGCCGCCATCAGTGGCGCGGTTTCGGGGGTAATGCCGCCATCAATTTCAATGTGAATGGGCCGATCCCCGATCATCGCCCGCAGTTTGCGGGTTTTTTCCACTTGTGAGTGGATAAACTTTTGCCCACCAAAGCCCGGGTTCACGGTCATTACACAGACCAGATCAACCATGTCCAGCAGGTATTCAAAGCTTTCTGCCGGTGTGGAAGGGTTGAGCGCAATGCCCGCCTTGCATCCGGCGGCGCGAATGGCTTGCATGGTGCGGTGGCTGTGCGGGCCGGCTTCGATATGGGCGGTGATGATATCCGCGCCTGCATCGGCATAGGCCTGAATATAAGGATCGACTGGCGCAATCATCAAATGCACATCCATAACAGTGGTGATATGCTTGCGAATGGCTGCGCAAAGCGGCGGTCCAAAGGTCAGGTTTGGCACGAAATGGCCATCCATCACATCTACATGAACCCAGTCACACCCCTGTGCTTCGATAGCCTCGATTTCTTGGCCAAAATTGGCGAAATCTGCTGATAGGATCGAGGGGGCAATTTTAATCGAGCGATCAAGGGCCATAGGGCGCATCTCCTGTGTACCAGAGCTTTGGCGGCTATTTTTTGGCGGCAGGGCCATGGGGTGGTTTCGCCCCTGTCTAAACCGGTTAGGGCGCACGCGCAAGCATGGCAGATCGCAATGCTTGAACGTGTATTAGGGCTTGCGTTTTCGTGTATTTAAGGCTTTAGACAGCGCAGGCTAGGGCGATGGCGTCGCCCCGCTGCTGTTCCAAAGATATCAGCGTGCCTAATCCTATCAGTCCTGAACGCCGGGACCTTCTTTTGCAACGTGTCAATGGAGGGTCAAAAAATGACTGCACGTCCAGAATTCTATCGTTTCCACAATGGGCAAAAGGCAAAGCTGCCGTTTTCCCAAACCGAATATCAATCCCGTCTAACCGGGCTTCGCAAAATCATGGCCGAGATCGGCACCGAGTCTGCGGTTTTTACCTCTATGCAAAGCATCGCGTATTATTCGGGGTTTTTATATTGCGCCTTTGGGCGCCCCTATGCGCTGGTGGTCACTGCCAGTGAAGATGTCACCATCTCGGCAGGCATTGATGCCGGCCAACCCTGGCGCCGGTGCTCTGGCGACAATATCACCTATACCGACTGGCAGCGTGACAATTTCTGGCGCGCCATACGATCAGTCACCGGCCCGGGCAAAGCCATCGGTTATGAAGGCGATCACCTCAGTCTCGCGTTAAGCGATAAGCTCGAAGCTTTTCTGAGCCCATCGGCCAAAATCGACATCGCGCAGGCGGTGATGCGCCAAAGAATGTTCAAATCTGCGGCCGAAATTGAGTTGATCCGCGCCGGTGCGCGGGTTGCTGATATCGGCGGTTATGCCATTCGCGAGGCGGTGGCCGAAGGGGTGCGCGAAATCGACATTGCCATGCAGGGCCGCGATGCCATGGAAACGGCCATTGCCGAGGCCTATCCCGATGCCGAATACCGCGATACTTGGGTGTGGTTTCAATCCGGTCTCAATACCGACGGCGCGCATAATCCGGTCACCAGCCGGCGCTTGCAGCGCGGCGATATTTTATCTCTGAACACATTTCCGATGATTTCGGGCTATTACACAGCGCTTGAGCGCACGATGTTTGTCGGTGAGGTGGACGCCGCAAGCCTTGCCATCTGGCAGGCCAATGTTGCAGCGCATGAATACGGCATGGCGCTTTTGCAGCCGGGGGCCAGCTGCGCTGAGGTCACCGAAAAGATCAATCAGTTTTTTGCTGAGCGTGATCTGCTGCAATACCGCACCTTTGGCTATGGGCATTCTTTTGGGTTGCTGTCGCATTACTATGGCCGTGAGGCCGGTCTGGAACTGCGCGAAGATATCGACACAGTTTTGACGCCTGGGATGGTGATTTCAGTGGAGCCGATGTTGACCATTGACCAAGGCCATGCNGGAGCAGGTGGATACCGCGAACATGATATTTTGGTGATTACCGANGCCGGNAATGAAAATATNACGGGNTATCCNTATGGNCCNGNATTTAATGTNNTNGGCTAAANCTNTGNNCNCGGGCCTCGCCATGNGCTTGGCCCGTGNTGTTTGGNAATTGTGGCAAAAAGTTNNNCCGCCCTAATGCAACTNACCGGATGAATGCCTATATCGGCCCAAAGAGNTGCATCTTTGNGGATTTTAAATGACTTATTTTAAGTGGGCCACACGATTNATTTTAGCGCTGCTTGTGCTTGGNTTTTTGCATTATACNNTGCCGCAGCATGATATNGTCAGAATNACCAANANNTATGAAAAACGNATTGATTTNGGCTCGAACAGCTGGTTCTGGGCTAATGGCGACAGCGGTAATGCCCAAGCCCCAGTGAACCGGGATGTATTTTTCATCGAAACCTTTCGTAGCAATGAAAAGCCGATGATTTACCGCAATGAAGACACAGGATGGGGCTGGCCGCCCTATTTCAAATTCAACACAGCCAACCTACAGGCCCGTGCCACGGACCTGATTGGACCGCAAGCGGATGGTGCAACCCAATGGGCGGTGATCCGGCATTACGGTTGGCGCAATGAGTTTCTGTCGATTTATCCCAACGCAACCTCGGTGCGACCGGCCACCGGGCCGGATGAGCGGATTATCCCTTGGCTCAACATCGTTTTACTGGTCGTGTTTTTCGGCGGGTTTTGGGCCCTTTGGGTGCGCTGGGTGCGGTTTCGTACGGCGCGGATTGATCCGGCACTTGCGCCCTGGGCAGATCGTGCAGCCGGTCTTTGGAATTGGCTGGCCAGCAAGCTTTGGCGCCGAACGCCCTAGGCCGATCTATCCACGGCGTTTTTCGTTCGCATAGCGTTGCTGGGCGATNGCTTCATTTCGCTCAGCCGTTCTTTGCTGGTTCAGCATTTGCTCGACATAATCAAGATGCGCTTCGATTGCAGCGCGGGCTGCACTTGGCGCGCGCGCTTGCAATGCTGAATTGATAGCGCCGTGTTGTTCTAAAAGTTTTGAGCGTGTAACGCGATGCTTGAACATCATTTTTCGGTTGTAAAAAACACCTTTGCGCAGCAGGTCATACATTGACCGCATCATATGCAACATCACCACATTATGACTGGCTTCAATAATCGACAGGTGAAATTCGGCGTCTAGCCGGGCTTCATCATCCGAATTGCGTTTGGGGTGTGCTGTAACCATTTTATCGTAGAGNGTCTGGATCACCCGCAAATCGGTTTCTGACGCATATTTTGCGGCACGCTCNGCAGCCAAGCCCTCAAGATCGCGGCGAAACCTGATATAGTCAAAGACCGCTTCATCATGGCTTTCAAACAGCCGNACCAATGCGGGTGAAAACGCATTGCCCAAAACATCTGCCACGAATATGCCTGCGCCGGCGCGAGTTTCCAGTAGGCCACTGTCTTGCAAATCACGGATCGCCGCCCGCAGGGATGGCCGCGACACTGCCAGTTGTTCGGCCAGATCNCGCTCGGCAGGAAGCCGTTCGCCCGGGCTAAGTATGCCGCGTAGGATCAACTGCTCGATCTGGCGTACGACCGCTTGTGAAAGNTTTTCCGCATTGATTTTTTGAAATGGCATGGCCCGCATCTTTTGGTGACAATTTAAGACCAATTACATGATTTTTTAGGGTGAAACAATTCATTAACCNAAACGCGCGTAAGATCTTTGAGAATGTCTAGGGATTAAAATGCGCCACTTTTGCTGGATTATATTAGTTTTTTGTATCGGTTGCGATACCGGCACGCCGCTCTACTGGCCAATCGCGCCTCAGCTGGTCACAGTAAAAGGCGTTCAGTTTGAGGTCCGCGATCCACGCCGAAGGGCTGAGGCGATCCGCATTACCAANCTTTGGTTTCCCGATACTAAAACCATTCTTCCTTTGGCACTTGACGCGATTAGATCAGTGACCGGATGCGCCGATATTACGCCGCTGGCGGCTGATCCATCGGTGATTACCGCGCGTCTGAACTGCCCTTNGNTNCAAGATCCTTAGCCATAAAAAGTGATGCAGGGCTGTCCGGATAATTTCCAAACGGACCGCATTCCNGAAACCCAAGTCTGCGATANAGGGCGACCGCTTCTTTGAGNAGCCAGCCGGTTTCAAGTGCGATGCGATCAAGACCGTTGCCCTGCGCTTCGCGTTCAATCGCCGCCAAAATAGATTTTGCCACGCCTTGGCCGCGGGCAGAGGGATCAGTGAACATGGATTTAAGTTCGCCGTAGCCATCCATAAGCGCAAGCGCGCCGCAGCCAACAAAACGCCCATCCAAACGGGCACCAAAAAACCGGATATGCGGCGCACAAAGGGCATCAACCGAGAGAAAATAGTTCTCTTCATCGCTGTATAGTGACAACATCAGCGCATGACTTTGCTGCAAAAGTGAAATGATTTCTGGGTGTTTTGGATCAGCATATTGAATGGTTAATGGCATAAAGACGATCTATCATAAGAGTNTTTGATAGNAAGGACGATAGCGGAGTTTACCGGCACTGCAACCGAGATTTTCCGATATCTTGTGTCTTTTTATTGTGTAAACACGACATCAAGTGGGGCTTTGGTTGACTCTGGCCAAGGCCTCAGGGCACCATATTAAAGAGCAGAATCATAGGCAGATATCGCGTGCGCTTTTCCAAANTGCGTTTGACAGGTTTTAAAAGCTTTGTTGACCCAACCGAATTGCTAATTTCGGATGGGCTTACGGGCGTGGTCGGGCCAAATGGTTGCGGTAAATCAAATCTNCTGGAAGCGCTGCGCTGGGTGATGGGGGAAAACCGCCCGAAAGCCATGCGCGGCGGCGGTATGGAAGATGTGATTTTTGCCGGTGCTGCGACCCGTCCGGCGCGCAATTACGCCGAGGTGAGNCTGCAACTGGATAATTCCGAGCGGCTTGCGCCCTCGGGTTTTAACGACACCGACGTGCTTGATATCAACCGCCGAATTACCCGTGATGTTGGCAGCGCCTACAAGGTCAGCGGCAAAGATGTGCGNGCCCGCGATGTGCAAATGTTGTTTGCCGATGCCTCAACCGGTGCCCATTCGCCGGCGTTGGTGCGGCAGGGGCAAATCGCNGANNTGATCAATGCGAAACCCAAAAACCGGCGGCGGGTTTTGGAAGAGGCGGCAGGCATATCGGGGCTCTATCAGCGCCGTCATGAAGCCGAGNTAAAGCTAAACGGCGCCGAGACCAATCTAGCGCGGGTTGACGACGTGCTGGAGCAATTGGCCAGTCAATTGGCGCAACTGGCTCGTCAGGCCAAACAGGCGGCGCGCTATAGGGCCATTGGTGAAGAGCTGCGCATCGCCGAGGGTGTTTTGCTGTTTCGCCGCTGGAAAGAAGCGGATGAAGCGCGGCTTGCTGCGGAAAAAGAACTGCAAGAGCGGATCACNGCGGCGGCGCAATCGGAAACCGCTGCGCGGCAGGCTGCAAAGCTAAGGGTGGCTGCCGATGATGCATTGCCTCCGCTGCGCGAAGAAGAGGCGATTGCCGCCGCAGTTTTGCAGCGCTTGCAGGTTCAGCGCGACACGCTGAGCGATCAAGAAACCCAAGCCNTTCAACGGATTGANACGCTGCGCAGCCGGATTGCCCAAATGGAGCAGGACATTGAACGCGAAAGCGGGTTGAACCGGGACGCCGGCGAAACCATTGCTCGCCTGNAGTGGGAGGCCGAGGAACTGTCCAAAGCCGCCGAAGGCCACGACGTGCGGCTTGAAGCGGCCACTGATGCCGCCCGGGATGCGGCCAGTATTCTTCAAGAGCGGGAAAGCGATCTGGCACAGCTGACAGAAGATGTGGCCCGNTTGGCGGCCAAGCATCAATCTGCGCACCGCTTGCTTGACGATACAAAAAGCACATTGAGCAAAAGTGAAGACGAAGCCGGCAAAGCNCAGCAAGCTGTCAGTACCTCTCAGGCCGCTTTAAGCGCGGCCAAAGATCAGTTTGAAACCGCCCGGCAAAATGAAGCGCAGGCGGTTGAGGATGCCGCTGCCAGCGAAGCTGCGTTAATAGCTGCTGAAACAGCGCGCGCCGATACGCAGTCACGTGAAGCAGAAGCGCGCGCCAAACGCTCAGAGGCCGAAGGTGAAGCCAATGCCCTGCGCGCCGAGATGGCGGCTTTGGCCAAACTGGTTGAACGCGAAACGTCCGATGCAGGGCAACTATTGGACCGTTTGCAAGTCGAGCATGGATTTGAAAAAGCACTGGGCGCTGCCCTTGCTGATGATTTACGTACCCCCGAGGTTGCCGAAGATGGCCCTTCGGGATGGTTTACACTGCCGCAGTATGATGACGCTCAGAGCTTGCCAGTGGGGGTCACACCGCTAAGCCATCATGTATCCGTGCCGGATGTGCTTAAACGGCGGATGGGACAAATCGGTTTGGTCGAGGCCTCTGATGGCCTCCGATTGCAACCCATGCTGCGACCGGGCCAGCGGCTTGTGAGCCAGCAAGGCGACCTATGGCGATGGGACGGATACCGCGCTTGGGCAGAAGACGCGCCTTCAGCGGCGGCTCTGCGTTTGCAGCAACTCAACCGGCTTGAAGAGCTCAAGCAGCAGATGGCGCAAACCACGGCGCGGGGGGATGCGGCGCGCGGGGCGCATGAAGCGCTGAGCGCCGATCTCATCACCCGCACCGAGGCCGACAAAGCGGCGCGAGATGCGCGCCGCGCGGCCGATCAAAAAGTCGCGGAAACCAACCGCGCTCTGAGCCGCGCAGAAGCTGAGCGCAATCTTTCAGAGGGCCGGCTGGAGAGCCTTGGAATGGCCGTGAAACGCCATGAAGAAGAGGCACTTCTGGCGCGCAGCCAGATGGCCGAGGCAGAGCGCGCCGTTGCAGAACTTGGAAACCTTGATGAAGCGCGCGGCCAGATCGAGGATATAAAAACCACCGTCGAAGCGTCGCGGATGACAATGATGGCCAAGCGTTCGGCCCAAGATGAGATGCGCCGAGAAGGAGAGGCGCGCACCCGCCGCCGCCAAGAGATTACCAAGGAAAGCTCAGGCTGGAACTTGCGGCTTGAAACTGCCGAAAAGCGCAGTGCCGAGCTGCTGGAGCGCAAAGACGAGGCCGAGCAAGAGCTTGAAACCGCCACTGCTGCGCCGGCCGAATTGGCCGCCAAACGCGAAGAACTATCAACCGCCATTACCGAAGCCGAAGAGCGCCGCAAAACGGCCGCCGATGCTTTGGCCATTGGCGAAACCGTGCTGCGCGAGGCGGTAATGGGCGAACGCGACGCCGAGCGCGCAGCCTCTGAGGCCCGCGAGGCGCGCGCCGGATCACAAGCCCGCACCGAAGCGGCCCGTGACAGCGTGACCGCCGCCGCGGAACGGATCGAAGAAGATTTACAGCTGACGCCGCAAAATCTGCTGCAAAGCCTTGATGTTGATAGTGAAAAAATGCCGCCCTCTGCAACCATTGAGGCCGAGGTAAACCGGCTAAGACGGCAGCGTGATGCGCTGGGCGCGGTGAACCTTCGGGCCGAAGAAGATGCCAAAGAAGTCGAGCAAGAGCATCAGGAACTGGCCAAGGAAAAAGCCGATCTGGAAGAGGCGATCAAAACCCTGCGCAGCGGTATTGCCAGCCTCAACCGCGAAGGCCGCGAGCGGCTGCTGACCGCTTTTGAACAGGTCAACAGCAACTTTAGCTTCTTGTTTAAACACCTTTTTGGCGGCGGTGAGGCCAATCTGGTGATGGTCGAAAGTGATGACCCGCTTGAGGCCGGTCTTGAAATTATGTGCCAGCCGCCCGGCAAGAAACTTAGCACCCTGTCGCTGCTGTCTGGGGGCGAGCAAACGCTGACTGCCCTGGCGCTAATCTTTGCGGTATTTCTGGCCAATCCGGCGCCGATCTGTGTGCTCGATGAGGTGGACGCGCCGCTGGATGATGCCAATGTCTCGCGGTTCTGCGATCTGCTGGACGAAATGGTCCGGCGCACGAACACGCGGTTTTTGATCATCACCCACCATGCGGTGACCATGGCGCGGATGGATCGGCTTTTTGGTGTTACCATGCAGGAACAGGGGGTCAGCCAACTGGTGTCTGTTGACCTTAAAAAGGCCGAAAGCATGGTGGCTTAACCCGCGCTTTGACCCTGCGATCAGGGCTTTGTTCAAAACGTGATTTCCCCCAAAAAAGCGATATCAGTATCACGTCGGTATCACGGCTGTTTTGCAGCGGTGCCAAATCACAGGCTAATGACAGAGTGTTTGGTGCTTTTCTAAGCTTTAAAAACGGGCCGCTAACGCGCGCCCACGGCTGACTTTCGCCATCCGGCATCGGTTTTGGTGTAGCAGCCTGAAACAGCTAAAAACTTGTTGCATGTTCTGCCTATAAATATTCTCATAATGATAATTTAACCATTCAAGGAGAGAAAAAATGAATATGACAAAAATTGTTCTTACGGCCGCTTACGTGGCATTCGTCGCAGCCACATTATTTTCGGTGGGAAATGTAGGTCAGTACTTCGATGTGGCGTCGTTTATCTTTGTCGTTGTTGTAGCGGGGTTCTGCGTAACCGTTGCGGGGGATGAAAGCGCGGTGTCCAAGTTTGGCGCCGGGGCGGTTCGGGCCGGTTGGCTCGGGTCCATGATCGGGATCATTGCAATCTTTGGCAGCGCAGGCTTTGCCTCGGGCGATTTATCCCAAATCGGTCCTGCGCTTGCGGTGTGTTCCCTGACTGTTTTTTACGGCTATTTTTTCAAAATCGGTGCGATCATCTTGGAATGAGTGCTTTGGGCGGCTGATACAGCGCATAGAGCACCGCAAACATAATGACTGCACCGCCGATTAAAGTGGCATTTGACGGGATCTCAGACAAAATAAACCACGCCCAAATAGGGGCCAGCGGGGTTTCCAAAATCGACAGCAGCGCGGTCAAGGAAGCGGGCAGCGCTTTAGCCCCTTGCGATAGGGTTACGAAGGCGCCAGCGGTGACAGCCCCAAACAAAACCAACAGCGGCAGCTCGATGGACAGAGGTGAGATCCAGATCCATGCCAAAGGTAAAACAAGCAAATTTGACATCACCGATGTCAGTCCGGCAGGGGTATCGGGATACTTGCGAAATATCAGCATATGAGCCGCCATCATAACAGTCATAAACGCCGCCAAAGCATCCCCGGCCAATGCGCTGCCGAAGCTGGCATTTTTGAACGTAATGGCCACCCCGATGAAACAGATCACCGCCGCAGCCGCTGTGCGCCGCGCGGGCCTTTCCCCCAATGCAGCCCAGCCCAGAGCAGCGGCCATAAATGGCACAGTGGCATAGATCAGCGCCACTTTTGCAACGCTGGTCATTTGAAACGCGGGAATAAACGCAATGGTTCCCAAAAGGGAAAATGCGCTGGCCATCAGGGCAGGCCAGCGCAAGCATCGCAGCTGGATCAGCAATTGACCTGACATCACCAACACGATCAAAGTCAAAATGCCGGCGAACAAGCCGCGCCAGAAAATAATCATCCATGCTGTGGCGGTGACCGACTTTGTAAGCACCCCGGCGGCGCTAAAGAGAACCGCTGAAACGATGATCAACGCGGCTCCGGTCAGTAGATATTTGTTCATGGTGGCCTTGTCCTTTTCCAATCGCTGCCACTGTGATAGGCTAGGCCTGCTGACAGCGTGCTGTCAGCAGCAAGGGATGCAATGCGAAAGATAGATCGGCTCTTTGACATCATTCAGATGCTTCGGGCGGCCAACCGTCCGCTCACCGCTGGCGAAATTGCCGGCCGGCTTGAGGTGTCAAAGCGCACAGTGTACCGTGATATTGCTGTCTTACAGGCGGCCCGAATTCCGCTGGAAGGCGCGGCCGGTTTGGGATATGTGCTGCGCTCCGGCTACGATATGCCGCCGATTGGGTTTGATCCCGATGAGGCCCAGGCGGCCAAGCTGGGGTTGGAATTGGTGGCGCGCACCGGGGATCACGGATTGACCCGCGCCGCCCGGCGGGCCCTTGATAAACTGCCGCTGTGCCGCGGTGATCCCATCTTGATTGCAATGCCGCAGGGCGCTGCCTTTGAACAGTTTGACGCGCTACCGCAGGTGCGCAGAGCGATCCAGTTGGAACGCAAAATCCATATATATTATACCTCGGGCGAGGGGCGGTCGACCGAGCGGGTGATCTGGCCGCTGATTATTTTGTTCTATCCTGAAACCCCGATGCTGGTGGCATGGTGTGAGCTGCGCCAAGCGTTGCGGCATTTTCGCTTTGACAGACTGCGCTGCGCAAAAACTTTGGCCGATCAGTTTGAGGGGCAGGGCGTACGGCTGCGCTGTATCTGGACGGCCCAAGGCCAAGATCAGATGACATAATCGCATTGCAAGTGCCGGTTTAAATCTGCGCGAAAACAGTGGCGTGGTGTAAGCGATTGGTCAGGACTAAAAACTGGCGAGAAGCGCCGGGGTGGGCCAGCCGTCGATGGGCATCGACAAAACATCCTGCACGATGCGCACCGCAGCGCGGGTTTTGGCGCCTAAAATGCCATCCACATCG
>PBSX01000090.1 GCA_002726375.1 Marinovum sp. | reverse complement strand
GGCGGGCTTTCGGTCACCGGATTGAGCCCCAAACCGGAAAAGGCCAGTTCCGACATATGGGTTTTGCCGACGCATACCAACCCCATTGCGCTGGCATTATGCAACACTTTCGCATCGCGCTCGGGGGTGCGACCACGCAGCAATGCGCTGCCCGCTTCGGTGGCATACCCAGCGGTGTCAAACAGGTCTTTCCAACTGATCGGCACCCCGTCCAAAGGCGATAACTGTTGGCCAGAGCGGGCACGGGCCTGAGCTGCGCGCGCTTCGGCCATTGCACGATCTGGCGTCAGCATGGTAAAAATGCGGTGNCTTTGCGGATGATCTTCGGCCGCATCCAAATAGGNTTGGGTNANGGCAACCGGATCTAATTTGCCGNNCTGAATNNCCTGTCCCNGCTGCGCNGCTGTCNNATCAANTATAGAATTCATNGCCCNNNCTCCTTNTNATTGCCNCAGANGGTAGCGGCATCAAAGCACATGGACAATCCTACAGTTTGACCCATAGTAGATTTATGAATTANGACACAGATATTGCAATTGTTGGCGCCGGTTTAAATGGCGCTATGATGAGCTTGGCCTTGGCAGAGGCAGGCTTTACCGTCACCTTAATTGATCCCCAGACCTTAAAATCAAAGCAAAACCCCCATTTTGATGGCCGCAGTTATTCTTTGGCCATAGCCTCTGTCCGCCTGATGCAAGCCTTAGGCCTTTGGGAGGAGCTTGCCCCAAATGCACAGCCTATTTTAGAGATAAAAGTTGCCGATGGTCGGGCCTATTCAAATCCCTCCCCCTATTTTTTGCATTTCGACCACCACGAAATAGAAGAAGGCCCCATGGGGCATATGGTCGAAGACCGTCATTTACGGCCTCTGTTGCAAAAGNGTTTGCAAAGCGTATCCCAAATCAACTACCGCGCCGGCCTGTCGGTTTCTGAGATGACAATAACCGATACTCACGCCGAGTTGAGGCTTAACACCGAAGAAACCCTTACCACCCGCTTGGTGATCGGTGCAGACGGCCGACAAAGTCAAACGGCAGAGCGCGCCNNGATCAAACGTACCGGATGGCGTTATGGCCAAACCGCTTTGGTCTGCGCCCTGAGCCACAATATTCCCCACCAAGGTGTTGCCTGCCAGTATTTTATGCCCCCCGGCCCACTTGCGATTCTGCCGCTTACGGGCAACCGATCATCCATTGTATGGACCGAAAGTGATGCCAATGCTGCCACCATTATGGCGATGGATGACACTGATTATATGGCCGTTTTGCAACCGCGCATCGGTGACTATCTAGGCAAAGTCGAGTTGGCTGGTGCGCGCTATAGCTATCCGCTGAATTTAACCATAGCGCAGAATTATGTCATGCCGAGGCTGGCTTTGGTGGGCGATGCGGCGCATGGGGTACATCCCATTGCCGGACAGGGGCTCAATTTGGGTCTACGAGATATCGCTGCCCTGAGTGAGGTTCTAAGTGATGCCCGCCTGCGCGGCGAAGATTTTTCCTCTTTAGCAGTTCTGCTGCGCTATCAGGAATGGCGTAGGTTCGATACGACTGCGCTTGCNGTCGCCACAGATGCCGTTAACAAATTGTTTTCAAATGATAATTCATTNCTCCGAACATTAAGGGATTTAGGAATGGGGGCCATCAATAGCCTGCCTGCTCTGCGCCGCAGTTTCATTCGCGAGGCCGCCGGCCTGACCGGCGATCTACCACGTTTAATGCAATAAATGTCAGCTATNCAGCAAGCGTTCTAGCTTCGTCGATCAACATGATCGGNATACCATCGCGGATTGGAAAGGCCAGTCNGGCAGCTTTAGAAACCAACTCTTGGCGTTCTGCATCATAGGCAAGCGTGTTGTGCGTTTGCGGACAGACCAAAGCTTCAAGCATCCGGCGCTNTGCGCTATCAGGTGGCAGTTCACTCATTGCAATATTTCCTCGGAAGATCCGCCGCGCAAGCTGTATTCGATAAGTGTCACCAGTGTTTCGCGTCGGGTGACGAGCGAAGGTGCCTCAAGCAAAGCCTGCTTATCTTCAGTATTGAAATCAAGCAGCATTGAGAGCGAATTGATCAGCAATTCATCATCAGCATCACGCAGGGTTTCCCAATCAGTGGAAAGTTCACGCTGCTCAAAATAGCGCGACAACAGTTTAAAAAACATATCCCGCTTAAAGTCAGGGTCCTTATCTGAGGGTGAGCGGTCTTGATCAAACCCAACCCAACTGGCTTCAAATTTTCGATAAGGGGTAAANCCTTTGATTTCATCACCCAGCCGATAACGGCTAATACCTGTTAGGGTCACCATATANCNGCCATCTTCGGTTTCGGAAAACTGGGTCAACCGGCCAGCGCACCCAATGGTTTGCATACGCTCTGTCCCGTTTTGTTCACTTGGCTGGATCATTCCAATAAGCCGCTCGGGGGTCTTTAGAACATCTTCGATCATCGCCAGATAGCGCGGCTCGAATATATGCAGTGGCAGGCGCGATCTCGGCAACAGCAATGCCCCCGGAAGGGGGAAGACTGGGATCACCTTTGGTAAATCGGAATATCTTGTCATAATCGAATAATAGCACCGCAAAGCCATCAGGCAAATATCATTGAACTTAATTTTCGTCTGCCGTTCAAAACAATCGGGTCATTTGGCTTTAAAGCATCAAAAATAGTNAACAATTGGGTTTTAGCTGCTCCATNGTTCCATTCGCGGTCGCGGCCGAACAAATCTAACAATTCGTCAACCGCTGCTTCGGCTTGACCACCCGCATAGAGTGCTTGAGCATAATCAAGTCGTACTTGATGGTCGTTTGGATCAGCAGCTAATGCCGCTTGTAAATCCCCCAAAGGACCTGCATTTTGCGCCTGNTTGGCAAGTTCAAGCTGGGCAAAGGCGGCCTCAAGTTCTGGGGTATCGGCAATTTCGGCCGGTGCCCCGTTTAAGGTGGCCTCAGCTTCGTCCAGATTGTCCAGTGCTATAAGCGCACGCACCAACCCACCATAGGCGCCNGCATGNGCAGGATCTTCGCCAAGGATGGCCTGAAAGGTTTGCACTGCATCCTCGGCCTGACCTTCCGTCAGCATTTCCTCAGCCGCTTCCACAGCTTCGTCTAATCCGCCATCCGCAGCGCCGCCACCGGCGGCAACAACCCGATCAACAAAGGCCTTGATTTCGGATTCGGGCACAGCNCCCTGAAAGCCATCAATCGGCTGGCCCTGCCAAAAGGCATAAACNGTTGGAATGGACTGCACACGCAATTGACCTGCAATGCCCTGATTTTCATCCACATTCACCTTGGCCATTTTTACCGCCCCCTTGGCAGCAATCACAGCATTTTCCAATTGCGGNCCCAAGGTCTTGCAGGGGCCGCACCATGGGGCCCAGAAATCAACAATGACAGGGATAGTTTGGCTCGCCTCGACCACATCGGCCATAAAGCCGGCTTCTGTTACATCGCTTACAAGACCCTCGGCAGAAGGTGCGGGGGTTTGGCCCAATTCGATCATAATACGTCCTCGCGTGTCATTAGCTATTGCCTATATGGCGTGTCTGCAGTGAAATTCAAAGGTCAAAACTGGCAAAAACTGGCGCATGATCACTGGGCTGTTCCCAACCGCGNACTGGNCGCAGAATNCGCGAAGAATTCGCNGCAGNGGAAATATCANCCGTCGCCCAGATATGATCAAGCCGCCGGCCTTTNTCGGCGCTGTCCCAGTCNCGCGCNCGGTANGACCACCAGCTATAAAGCCGCCCNTCTGGAATNTCCTGCCGNGTGATATCNACCCATTTGCCNGCNGCTTGGGTTTCNGCCAGATGGTCTACTTCAATTGGCGTGTGGCTGACCACTTTTAATAGCTTTTTATGATCCCACACATCATCTTCGCGCGGCGCAATATTTAAATCGCCCACAAGAATGGATTTTTGGGGTGCTTCAGCATGAAACCAGTCGCGCATCTCGGTCAGGTAATCAAGTTTTTNACCAAATTTTTCATTGACTTCACGGTCGGCCACATCNCCGCCAGCGGGCACATAAAAATTGTGAATAGTCACACCGNTTTCCAGCTGTCCAGCGATATGGCGGGCATGGCCGAGCGNGGCAAAATCCTNTGATCCAGCTTCGGTAAGGGGTANCCGCGANAGGATCGCAACGCCATTATATCCCTTTTGTCCGCGCGCCACCATGTAGGGATAGCCTGCGGCTGCAAACACCTCGGCCGGGATTTTATCGACCGGCGATTTACATTCTTGCAGGCATAAAATGTCTGGCCCTTCTTCGCGCAGTAATTTTGTCACTAAAGCAGCGCGCAGCCGGACCGAGTTGATATTCCAAGTTGCAATGGTAAAGGGCAATTTCATTTTTCCTTATAACGGTGGATGCCTGCCCCTATCATATAAATATTTTAGAGTGTAGGNCGCTTAGCGCCCGCCACTATAACTAATCACTTCAAATTCGACCCCTGCGTCATCATAAAAATAAAACCGCCGCCCGGGTTCGTAATCGGCGTGTGATATGGGCTTGAAGCCGGCATTTTTGACCTTTTCTTCGGTCTCATCAAGGTTATCCACCACAACACCAATATGATTGAGGCCGCCCTTTTGGCTATATGTATCACCCACTGGCTTTAGATTTTTGCTGGGCCGGTAAAGCGCAAGATATCTAGCGTCATCGCCAACGTGCATGGTGAAACCTGTTTCTAAAGCANGGCCTTGCCAGCNNATTTTCCAACCNAATACNTCGGCCATCCATGCNGCTGTNTTNGNNGGNTNAGGGGTACAATAATTTACATGTTCCAAAGTTGCGTGTGACATATCGATCTCTCCTCTTTAAATTGATCGNCCTTTGTTGTAAAAGTTCAAGTTAACTTTAAGTCAATAGTTTATNTGAGATTATTTATGAAAGAAATTTCCATAGGATATTTGTCCCNGCGTACTGGGGTGGCGACCTCGGCTCTGCGCTACTATGANACCTTAGGGTTGATTACCCCAAATCGNAATACAGGTNGGCAGCGGCGGTATCCGCGTTCAGATATCCGCCGTATTTCATTTATTATGGCAGCTCAGAGGTTTGGCTTTACCCTGCCNCGAATTAACGAACTGCTGCNCAGATTGCCGAACGGGCGTACCCCTTCGAAAGCAGATTGGGAAACCATAGGCGATCTTTTTCGCGATGAGCTGACAGCAAAAATTAACGAAATGNAACGGTTGCGCGACACGCTAAGTGGCTGCATCGGCTGTGGGTGTCTGTCACTGACGGCTTGCGCGCTTTACAACCCCAAAGACGAAGCCCACCGTAAAGGCACCGNGCCGCGTTTTCTCATGGGAGATCGGCCAAAGACAACAACCCAATAAAAAAAGGGCCCGGAAAAGCCCGGGCCAGTTCAACAGGGAGGATCGCATATCATTACCCGGATATGCACGGGGTTCTAATCAAAAAACTATTCTTCTTAACTATATTTAAATTGCAGCAAAACTTTGACAAACAAGTGTTATTTTAAAGTTAACCCGCCTATGCGACCAATTTGTAACCTCCGCTTTCGGTAATAAGAAGCGAAGCCCTTGTCGGGTCTGGTTCAATTTTTTGGCGGAGCCTATAAATGTGGGTCTCAAGCGTATGCGTGGTGACATTAGCATTATATCCCCAGACTTCATGCAGCAAGGTATCACGGGCGACAATCACATCGGCTGACCGCAGAAGGAACTTCAAGATATTAGTCTCTTTTTCTGTCAGACGAATTTTCTGCCCATTCTGCATCAACAAAACCTTATGGGCGGGCTTGAACGTATAGGGCCCCACGACGAAATTAGCATCTTCTGACTGCTCATGCTGGCGCAACTGGGCGCGCATGCGGGCCAATAGAACCGGAAACTTAAACGGCTTTGTTACATAATCATTTGCCCCTGCATCCAGCCCGAGGATGGTATCGGCATCACTGTTTTGTCCTGTCAGCATGATAATGGGGCATTTCACGCCCTGCTTTCGCAGCAATTTACAAAGTTCACGACCATCCGCATCGGGCAAGCCAATATCCAAAATCAGCAAATCAAAGTCATTTTCTTTGGTCAGTTCAATTGCGCCTTGGGCAGTGCCCGCCTCAAGCACCTCAAATTCTTCAATGATCGACAATTGCTCAACCAATGCGTCACGCAAATCTTCATCATCATCAATCATCAGTATTTTTTTTGCTTGGGTCATTTTATTTGTCCTTGGATAATGCACAACAGATGCGGATACTTTAGGCATATTTCAAGTCTTGTTGGGTAGGACTCACGCCGAAGTGTGGATAAATGGGCGATTTGAAACAATATTTATAGGAAATGAAACATTGACCCTAGAAGGGGTTTAGATCACAAACCGATAATCAAGGATCAAGCGGTAAGGATGCGTTGATGACGCTCAATCCGACAGTAACAGAACAGATAGCCCGCGCCCGTGCCGATTTGCGCATGGGGGTTCCTGTTTTGCTGGTGTCTGAAACGCCTGCTTTGGTAATCCCCGCTGAAACTCTGTCAGTTGAGCGACTAAATGATCTGCACAGGCTGGCCGATACGGTGAGTTTGACACTAACTGAACGCCGAGCGACGACTTTGAAGCTCGCAGCATATGATGGAGACTTGGTACGGATTGAGCTTGCGCCTGAAAGGAATATTTCTTGGATTAAAGCCGTGGCTGACCCTGCCGATGATCTAAATGCGCCCTTGAAAGGCCCGTTTCGGGCCCAGCGCGGTGGCTCGGTCGAGCTTGAGCGATCAGCGCTGCAATTGATTAAAGCGTCATATCTGCTTCCCGCGGCTGTTGTTGCACGTTTGTCTGTCGCACAAAACCTTGGAGAGTTTGATAACCTTACGCGATTGGACACAAAAGCGGCTTTGCCCCTACTTTCGGCTCCAGCGGTACTGTCAGACATTGCCTCGGCCAGCCTGCCAATTTTTTCCGCCCCCAAAGGGCGGCTCCATGTGTTTCGACCCGAGAACGGAGGAGAAGAGCATTACGCTATGGAAATTGGCCGTCCATTGAGATCTACGCCCGTTTTGGTGCGGTTGCATTCTGCCTGTTTTACCGGTGATGTGCTGGGCAGTTTGAAATGTGATTGCGGGCTTCAGTTGCGCGGCGCTTTGCAGCAGATGGGTGATCAAGGCGCGGGCCTACTTTTGTATTTGAACCAAGAAGGCCGCGGCATTGGGCTTGCCAATAAAATGCGCGCTTATGGTTTGCAGGACCAAGGTTTTGATACGGTAGAGGCCAATCACCGGTTGGGCTTTGACGATGATGAACGCGATTTTCGGCTTGGAGCGTCGATTTTAAAAGAGATGGGCTTTACCAAGATTAGGCTTTTAACCAATAATCCGGCGAAAATCACCATGATGGAGCGCAACGGTATTCAGGTGGTTGAGAGGGTGCCATTAATTACCAAAAGCACCGATCAAAACCGCGCCTATCTGGCAACCAAGGCCGCAAAATCAGGCCATTTGCTGTGACTTGAAACCTCTATTTGGCCGGGCCGCGCGCACCGAAAATCGCCGAGCCAACGCGCACATGCGTGGCGCCAAAAGCAATCGCCATTTCAAAGTCGGCCGACATGCCCATGGACAGACCACTTAAACCG
>PBSX01000089.1 GCA_002726375.1 Marinovum sp. | reverse complement strand
CCGTTCCATACCTCGCCCTATGTTTATGTTTGAATTCTGCTTTATGAAGATTGGGGCGAGACAGGTCAGATTGTGACCTGCCATAGGAAATACAAAGCCAAGGATGAGTTTGGCGAAGGCAATTTTAAAGGTTTTTCTGAGGCGATTGAAAGCGAACAGACTACCAATTGAGAATTGGTGGTGCGTTGATCAACCGCGCGGCAGTGAAAGGGTTATGTTCTCGCCGCTTTTGATATAACGCAGCTCATTTTTTGCGATTGCGGCCACGCGTCCGCCATCCAACCGATCGCCCACTTCAACCATCACGCGGCGGCCACTTTTCAACCGGATCAAAGCCCGCCGTGTGCTTTTGGTGCCAAAAACCCCGATCAGGTTTACCTGACGAAGATCAAGCACCCTTTTCAGAGTGGCCTGTTTGCGCACCAAAGCATTGCTAGGCTCTGTGCCTGCGCCTGAGCCAACCTCGGCTTCGTCGCCCTCGCTTATGGTGCTCAAGAGGCGGGATAAAAAATTGATGCCTTGCGTGGTTTCCAAATCAAGTGGCCGACTTTTGGGGCGTAGTGAAGCCGAGAGTGGCTGTTCGAATGGCAGCGGCTTGATGGCCGCAACGGCCTCTGCGGGTCTAACTTTGGGTCGCAAGAGGGCCAAGGNAGCCAACGCCTCTTGTGCTTTTTGATCTGGGGTCTTCAGGCTACTGGGCCGCTGTGGGGGGCGAACCGTGACCAGCGGGATGCCCGTCACTGTCAACAATGGCACATTCTCTGCGCTTGGCTCTGGCACCATATTGGGCCGATCAGGTATGAGAGGAGTGTTTTGGGGTTTTGGCTCAAGAAGAGAAACCTGTCCGTCATCTGATGTTGTATTGGCTTGTGCATCCGGAGGGCTTGATCCGTCCTCTAATAGATCAACTTCTGTTGACAGAGGGGTGCGGAGCGACCTGTCAAAGGGCGTTTGAGTTTCTGGTGTAAGTTTAGAGGTGTCCAACGCGGCAATCTCTTGTGGAAGAACGGCGGCATCACTTTCAGTATTTGCTGTTGGGCGCAAATTATCNGTTATATTCTCCGCAATGGTCTTGTTTGGAAGTTCCTCAACTACCTGCAGATCATCTGCACCAAGCGCTGCTGTTGCAAATGACAATGCCAGTGGACGGATAAANTTGGGGTCAGGCAGTAGNCCGGCGCTATCAGGCAATGCGATTGCATCANAGACCTCAACGGNTGGATCAATCGAGGCAATGTAAAGATCGCCCAAATAGTCCCAGCCCATATCTGCGGGCGGGACTGGCGCCACTGGTATGCTGCGAAGGATGCTTGCTGTATCATGGCCCATTTTGGGATTATGGGATGACAGCCCCAAGAAGGGGAGCAAAAAGTTACTGTCGGGGCGCAGGTTGGCGCTATCGGGTAAAGCTGTGATATCTTTTACAGTTANCGCAGGATCTCNCGCCGCGCTGTAAATAGCTCCGATGAAATCCCAGTTTGTCCCCGTTGGCGGCATTGGGGCAGTGGGCCATTCTGGCATTGGTTTGTAGAGGCCGCGCAGAGTGTCAGGCCGAGTTGGTTCGTTTGGTTTTCTGTCTGGTCTTTCAAGCGGGACCAATTCTCGATTGCTATCAAATAAGGCCAGAGTTTGCCAAGAAAGCGTTGGGGCCGTTTGAGTGGCGCCTGATATCGGTTGATCCAGCCGTTCAACTCCGAGAGCGTAATCGATACGCGGAAGNTCATCTAGAGCTTTTAGATCAAGATTGAAACTGTCATCGGTAATCACAGTTTTTGGTTTGGAAGGCCGGTTCATCACTTTGGCCGAACCTGGAAGGAAAACTGGGCTAAGATTTGCGATTTTGGGGGCAGTATTTGGTGTGACCTGACCGGGAAAAGCGGATTGTCCCAGTGAAAGTTGCCGTGCACCTAATGTCGAAGCCTCAATTTTTACCAGGATGTCTGGTGCGGCGTCTAAGTCAGCCCAGTCTTCCGTGCCGTAAGAGAATTGGGGTTTATAAAGGGAATAGGCCGCGATCGCGACTGCCACTAAAATCACAGGGGCCAAAAGGAGAACTGGCCAAAACGGCTTAATGGTTCGTTTTAAGTCTTCTGACAGCTTAAGATTATTTTGTGCCTCAAGNCACCATGCTTTGATATCTGCANGGCTTTTGGTAACAAAGCTCTGCGCTTGCCGGCGCAATTGTCTTTGCTGTTTATGTAACTCGGCGCGATATTGTTTTGNGCTGTTGGCATTTCTTACCAGCTCTTGTTTAAATTGCTGTCTTGCTCTTTGAAGACCGCTAAAATCAATCGATTGGACAGAATTGATAAACGCCTTTCGCAATGCGTATAGGCCGCTGCCGGATTGCTGTAGCGTCGATTTAATCCCATGGGACGCCCACTCTACAGCGGTTCGGCCAAAATCAAGCGGCGCGGAAACTATCAAGCTTGCAGCATATCTAGGATCAAGAGTGACCTGCGGGGCTATCAAGGTTTGTTTTTCTGTTGCAGAGATGGACGTTTGCTCATCAAGCGCGCTATCGCGTTGACTTCGAAAAACCAATTCCTCTGGGGGCTGAGGTGCATCGGTTGTTTTGTCANATTGTATCTCCGCTGAGCTTTGTGCGACAGAGCTTTGCACCGGTTGCCGAGGTAAAGGGGCGGCAATTAACTCTGGATTAGGTAGGATGACAATGGCTTGCTCATCGCACTCCATGCGGCGGCGGTCGCCTTCAGCACTGCCAAAAAAGGCTTCGCCTATAAAACTGTCCTTGGGGGGGATGGCAACATTACCCAATGGCTTAAATTCACAGCTCTGAGCAAAGGCTTCAGCCTCCTGAAGGGTTTCAATCGCCACGGCTGCTACAAAAATACTNTCCTGCGTGGTGGCCCAGTCAAACCGTAACTCGGACAATTGATAGGGTGTCGCATTTTTCAAATGGGCATTGATCAAAGCTTCTATATCATCGATCAAAGCATTTTTTGGGCGAGCCAAAGTCATATATTTTATTTGCTCGTTTGGGATTACGAGCTTCACTTGCGCCGCGCTTGGATCCAAGCCGAGCGCCTGCTTTCGCAACCTGCCCATTTTGGGGGTAAGGTCATCTTTTTGAAAGTTGACATTGCCGAGTACAGACCAGCCTGTTTCGGCCCGCTGCAGCAGCGATATACTGTCAAAAGACAGGGAAAGGGCAAAATTTGGTTTCATCCGGTCAGGTTGGCTATATCACTCTCAGCGTTGGTTTTACGCCTTTGCGGCANAGTTTACAGCAGGATGGTCCGCTTTCAAAGTAAAACCCCACAGCTAGCGGATTTTTGCTTCTAAGAGGCTCGACCGAACCGAAATACATCAGCCCATTTTAGGGCTGAGTNAGCTATTATGCCGATCCGAATTTTGNATCTACGGATCGGCATAGCCAAACATTTCTACTTAGTAGCCGCCTGCTTCAGCGCCTGATCAAGATCGCTGATCAGATCATCAGCGTCTTCGATACCTATTGATATCCGCACAACATTCGGCCCCGCGCCGGCGGCCTCTTGTTGCTCGGTGCTCAATTGGCGGTGCGTGGTTGAAGCAGAGTGAATGACCAAAGAACGGGCATCGCCTAAATTCGCCACATGGCTGAAAATCTCAAGNCTGTCGACAAATTTAACACAGGCCTTATAGCCGCCTTTTAGCCCAACGGTGAACAAACCGCCCGCGCCTTTGGGGCAAATTTTTGCGCCGCGATCAAAATAGGGCGAGCTTGGCAAACCGGCATAGGTCACCGCNTCAACNGCGTCATGGCCTTCTAGCCANGCGGCGATCTTTTTGGCGTTTTCCACATGCCGGTCCATGCGGAGCGAAAGGGTTTCAATGCCCATCAATGTATAATGNGCCGCCTGCGGGTTCATCGTCATCCCCAAATCGCGCAGACCCACGGCAATCCCATGNAAGGTAAAGGCCAAAGGCCCAAAGGTTTCATGGAATTTAAGTCCATGATAGGCCGGCTCTGGGGCCGAGAGCGATGGGAATTTATCACTGGCTGACCAGTCGAATTTACCACTGTCAACAATGCAGCCCCCGGTCACAGTGCCGTTGCCTGTCAGGTATTTGGTGGTCGAATGCACCACCAAAGTTGCCCCGTGCTCAATCGGCCGACACAGATAGGGCGTGGCTGATGTATTATCGACGATCAACGGCAAACCGGCTTTGTCGGACACTGCTGCAATAGCGTCAAGATCGGTGATATATCCGCCCGGATTGGCGATAGATTCACAAAAAACCGCTCGCGTATCATCGTCAATGGCGGCAGCAACGGCTTCAACATCATCAAAATCCACAAAACGCGCTGACCAACCAAAGCGTCGAATTGTCTGGCTAAACTGGGTGACTGTTCCGCCGTAAAGCCGGGTTGAAACAACCAAGTTACGTCCAGGTTCCATAAGTGGGAAAAGCGCCATGATCTGCGCAGCATGCCCCGAAGAGCAACAGACCGCGCCAGCGCCGCCTTCTAATGTNGCGATACGCTCTTGCAGAACAGCCACAGTTGGGTTGGTCAAGCGTGAATAAATATAGCCAACTTCTTGCAGATTAAACAGCGCCGCTGCGTGATCTGCATCGCGAAATACAAAAGCCGTAGATTGATAAATCGGTGTTTGACGGGCGCCGGTTGCGGGATCTGGACGNGCGCCNGCATGAATTTGCAGCGTGTCAAAGCCGTATGTTGGTCCTTGAGACATTCAAGTTGCTCCTGTTCTAAAATTTCGAATACGATAAAGCTCTGCCAAGGTGAGAACAACACAATTATCCTGTTTAGGATGTAAATCCCANATCATTAAGAATAATTATCCGCCAATNAAGNCGAAATGCAGAACTATGTTCTGCAGTGTNAATTGNTACTGGTCCTTTTTTTTCTTTGAAAAAATACTCAAACCTGCGGTGGCTTAATTATCGCATCCAATAGCCTGCAGATTTTATCTTATTGCGAATTGCACNCTCTTTGCGCGGCAGGTTATCTTGATCGAACAAGGCACGCACACGGTCTCCGCGGTTATGATAGATAAGCCGCTTAAAGGNCTCATACTGTTTAAGCACTTTTTTAATTTTATTTGGNGCGGCTACCTGCTCTAGCGNNGTGACCACGGCATCGCTTTCGCGCGCGTAGAAGAGCAAAGGCAGGGTCCGGTAATGGCAGCTGACTGCCCCGTCAAGGCTGCCTTTCGGTAGNGCATTCCTCTTTCCCCCAAAACTATGTACCACGAGCGGCAAAGCGACTTGATCCAGCCATGGATCCAGGCTTTGGCATTGAATATTATCAGGCCCGTCATCGCGAATTTTTACTGCATAATCGGTAAACCGTTTCCCAAATTGATGCGGGCTTTTGTAATAGAAATACCCAGCGTTAAAATACAAGTACCGGCGCCAGTATTCATCGGGTTGCGATTGATCAAGCGAGCTTTCGAAATCTAAATCAAACATGTCGTAGAGCGATTTCCAAATAGCAGTATAGCCGNGNCCATAAAGCTCAATTTCTGGCCAAGTCCCTTCACAGTGCGAAGAGGCAGAAGGTTGGCTAAAGTCAAACGGCACATCTGTGATTTCGCCAGTGATTAAAGTATCACTGTCAAAAAAAACAAAAGGGTCATCCTCGGGAAGCGCAGCAAGGCATTCAATTTTGTTTCCATAGGGGTAGCTTTGGCCAAAATGACTGTTTTCAAAGGGGTAAATTTCGGCGCCCATATCCAATAANGCTTTGCGGCAGTCGTCTGAGTTGATCTTTGGGTTACGCTCCCAGCATGGGCCGGATTGCGGCTCGGCCACAAATACCTTTCCTTTAAACTTTGNGCTATTGGCCCTTAGCGAGGCTACGAAAAGCACAGCTTCATATTGCAGACGGCCGGCCTGCGCCACGAGGACAATATTGAAGTTCTTTTTGGACATAAATAACCTNTTTATAATTATGTAATCTATAACAAGTCCTGTTGGTCTTGAAAAGNCGAATGGATTCCCAGAACTGGATTGTTCGGCTGTGGTCGCATTGCCTAAGGCTGCGGCGAGGGTCCTACATANGGCTAAAAGTTAGGATAGTGCGTCTTTGTAGCTTAAAAAGCGTGCNTCGCGCATNACGCGCTGATTCATTGCCTCCCGCAGGGCACCAACCGACTTATAGGGCCGCATGACCACCTCAAAACACGCGATCAATCCAGTATTGTCCAAGGTGATCAAATCCACGCCGACCGCATCAAGCGTGCCAATTTTACATTGAAATTCACAGGCCCAATTGACCCCTTCGCCCATAATCCGGCGATATTTGAAATCTGAAAATACATGTCCCACATGGCCCAAAACTGCTGCGACAGGATCACGCCCAGTCCATGTTTTGTAATAGGTCGGGGGCTTAAATTTCACATCTTNGGCCAGCAAGTCTTTGATTGCGTCTTCGTCGCCCTTGGCAACAACATCAAGCATAGTTTTAATGGTTGGGTGCATCCTCGCCTCGTGCTGTGCGTTTAAAAATAGTTTCTGGAAAATCTTTATGGCTTCAGGCTATGCCATAAAAATTATGCTCTGCCCAGTCTCGATCCTCTTGGGTTAGCGTGGGTAACGCCACGTTTTTAAAACCGGCTATGCCGCGGTCAGGCGTTGAGCGGTAAAACGTTGACAATGAGTCAATTAATGAAAAAGGTTGCAAGCAGCACTTCCTTTTCTACCTTTGTGACGGTGCTACATAATCGACCCAGCGGGCCAATGGGAAAAAAGATGCAGGATGAGAGTATGCAGTTTTTTTGCCAACTGTGCCAGAGTGGGGCTGCTATGAAGCCATTGGCCAGCTTAGCAAAACAACAATCGAAAAGGATTTAGGCAATGGTTGCTGAGATTTTAGAACCCGCCCGAAAAACGCCAGTGGCTCTGGAAACCGATGTTGTCGTCGTGGGGTCGGGTCCAGGTGGGTTGGCTGCGGCTTTGGCCGCGGCGCGCTGCGGTGCAAAAGTGGTCTTAGTTGAGCGTTTTGGCTGTTTCGGCGGTAATATTACGGTTGTGGGGGTAGAAGGTTTTGCTTGGTACCGGCACGAACAAACCGTTGAAGCCAACGGCATCGGCCGCGAATTTGAAGAGCGGGCCAAGGCCATGGGGGCCGCAGTGCCGGAAAGTCAGTCCCTAAGCTATGAGCTGGACAGTGAAGGATTTAAGCTGGTTGCAGATAAACTGGTTGGCGAAGCAGGCGTGGTGCCGATGCTGCACCGCCAGTTTGTTGCCCCGATTATGGAAGGCACTGAGGTGCGCGGTATTATTGTCGAATCCAAATCTGGCCGCGAGGCAATTCTGGCAAAACGGGTGATTGATGCCACCGGGGACGCTGACATTGCCCACCGCGCGGGTGCGCCAACCATCAAAACTCCTATCGAGGAAACTCAGGCCGCCAGTGTGATGTTCCACCTTGCAGGTGTGGACAAAGAGAAATTCATGCAGGGCGTTGCCGCCGACCCGCAGACCTACAAAGACTGGTCCAGCGGCGAATGGCAGGTTGAAACTGACGGTAAAGAAGATGATATGTTTTCGCCGTTTCTGGGCAAACCTTTTGAGCAGGCCATTCGCGACGGGTTGATCCCCGCTGATCTCAATACTATTGGCGGCACCTGGGGCGCGGTGCACGACAGCGGCGAGATGACCTATATGAACCTTATTCATTTGGCTGGATGCGACGGCACAGATGCCGACAGCCTGACCCAGTTTGAAATCGAAGGCCGGCGGCAGGCGATGCTGGCGATTGAAGCACTGCGCCACTATACAGCCGGATGCGAAGGCGTACGGCTGCGTAATTTCGGCATGAGTATCGGCATCCGTGACAGCCGCAAAATTGATGCGCTGTATAATATGACGGAACAAGACGTGCGCCAGCAAGGCCGGTTTGACGATAGCGTTGGAATTTACCCCGAGTTTATTGATGGTTACGGCATTTTGATTTTGCCCACCACAGGCCGGTATATGCAAATTCCCTATCGAGCGATGATCCCCCAGGATGTTGAAAATCTATTGGTTGCGGGCCGCGCGATCGGTGGGGATCGGGTGGCACACGCTGCGACCAGAAATATGGCCTGTTGCGCTGTTGCTGGCCAAGGCGCTGGCATTGCGGCGGCGCTGTCGGTGCGAAGTGGCTGCGCATTGCGCGATATTAATATTGGTGCGCTGCAGGCAGAGCTGCAGCGACAAGGGGTGCGGATTGATTAGCCTTATGATAAGTTAACCCAAAGCAGAGGGGCGCTATGAGCAAGGTTCTTTACGAAAAAGATGGCCGGATTGCCCGGATTACTTTGAATCGGCCAGAGGTCATGAACGCCATTGATGATGATCTGCCGCAGCTATTGTCGCAGGCGGTAAGCCGCGCTGACCAAGACCCAGAAGTGCATGTAATGATCTTATCGGGGGCAGGTAAAGCTTTTTGTGCCGGCTATGATTTGACTTATTATGCCGAAGGGGCAAGCCAGAATAAAGTGGTTCAGGACATGCCTTGGGATCCAATGCAGGACTATCAGTTCATGTGGGCCAACACCCAGCACTGGATGTCAATGTTTCGCGCGCTGAAGCCGGTGATTTGTAAAGTCCATGGATTTGCCGTGGCGGGGGGATCGGACATCGCGCTCTGTGCAGATTTAATCATCATGTCCGATACTGCGAAGATTGGCTATATGCCGACCCGGGTTTGGGGCTGTCCGACCACTGCGATGTGGGTTTATCGGCTGGGTCCAGAAAAAGCCAAGCGGATGATGTTTACGGGCGATAAGATCACGGGGCGCGAGGCTGCCGATATGGGGTTGGTGCTGCAATCTGTCCCAGAGGCAGAGCTGGATCAAACCGTCGAAGCTTTGGCCAACAGGATGGCAACGGTGCCGGTCAATCAACTGGCGATGCAAAAAATGGTGATCAACCAAACCATGGAAGCAACGCTAAACCAAACCCAGCGTTTGGCCACGGTTTTTGATGGCATCACCCGACATTCCCCGGAAGGAATGAATTTTTTGGCCCGGGTCGATCAAGTCGGGTGGAAGCAAGCCGTCCAAGAGCGCGACGAGGGCAGCTTTGATTGGACCGCAAATCAACCTATTCCTCCGCGCACATAATTTTGGAACCGCAAGCCAACGCCTGAAAGCTGACTTGCTGATATTACCTTCCTATGGACCAAAGACATGGTTTGGCAGCCAAAGAACGATCTGTGGGAAGATAAAGATCAATGACAATCCAATAAGTTGGATCAGCATAAACTGCATCATCCCCAAGTAGATATCTTTAAGATCCCAGTCTGGCACAACGCCTTTGAGGAAGTAGGCCGACAACGCCACCGGGGGGGATAGCCACGCCGTTTGCAGGTTCACCGCAACAAGAATGCCGAACCAAACCATAAGGTCGTAGCGATCCAAGCCGTGAATATCCAAAGCCTCGACTGTCGGCAGAAGGATCGGCAAAACGATCAACACGATCGGCACCCATTCCAGCGGCCAGCCAAGCACAAAGATCAGCGCCATTACCAGCAACAGAATAAGGTAGGGTGACATATCCAGCCCCAAAAGCATCTGTGTCATCATCTTGGGCGTTCCAAGGTTTGAAAACTCAGCCCCAAAGAAGTTTGAAGCAGCCACAAGGAACATGATCAAAACTGTAATTTCCAAAGCTTTAATCAAGTTGTCAAAGAAACCGGCAAAGGTAAATTTACGGTACCCGATGGACAAAAGAATAGATCCAAAGGCGCCCATTGCGGCGGCTTCTGCTGGCGTTGCAAAGCCCAATAAGATCGAGCCCAGAGCAAACGAGATCAAAATCGTTGGCGGCATGAGACCGGCAAAAAACTCATCCCAAATATCCGAGAATTCAAAGCGGTCATCTGCATCGCTTCGATAAATAGGCAAGGATAAGGCCCCGAGCAGGAGCATAAAGGCAAACAGTAGGACTGATACGGTTGGGAAGCCCCCGGTCCAATTCGCCAAGACCATATAACCATGGAACAATATTGCCAAAGGAAGCGCAATGCGCAGCACCATCAGATGGCGATAGGCGCGATATGCAACTAACAAAACAGCGCCCAAAACAAGCAAGCCGCTAAACGGAATAACCCCGGCAAAGGCCCCACCAAGACCAAGGCCAAAGACACGGCAAATGGTCAGAACCCCTAAAGCTATAAGGGCAACTTCCGCACCATAGAAATCAGAGGTTTTCGGCTGATCTTCTTCGGAAAGGATTGGTCCAAGGTCTGGGTTCAACCAACACCGTCCCAAAGTGTAGACAAGGTACAATGTCGCAAGCAGCGCGCCAGGGATGAACGCCCCACGGAACAGATCCAGTGTGGACACCTCTAGAACGGGACCCATAACAATCAACATAATGGAGGGTGGGATCAAAATACCTAAGGTGCCGCCTGCTGTAATAGTACCTGCCGCGAGTTTAACATTATACCCCGAGCGGCTCATGGTCGCCCCGGCCATAATACCCAATAGCGTTACCGATGCCCCCACAATCCCGGTCGCAGCCGCAAAGATTGTTGAGACGATCAATACGGCGATATAAAGTGAGCCGCGCACGCGGGCCATTATCATCTGGATCGATGCAAATAATCGCTCCATTAGACCAGCAGCCTCCATGACAATACCCATCAAGATGAACAGCGGAACCGCCATAAGTTGGTCGTTCAGCATTGTTGAGTTTGTATTCAAGGTCATCAAAAGTGTTGTCAGTTTGAAGTTCGATGCCCAGATGCCGAAGAAAAAGGCCAAGAAGATCAATGTGAACGAAATTGGAAAGCCAACAAAGATCACAAAGATCATCGCTGCCAACATGATGAACCCTATGGTGGGTTTGGAAAGACCCGGGCGTGCCGACATTATATCCGTAAACCATTCACCCCCTGGCGTCGCATCTGGATAGAAAACTGCCATGACCAGCCAAATTAAGGCGATAAAATACGCAGGCATTGCCCTGACGAAATAGCGTTCACGCTCTTTGCCCATTTTATGCAGGGCCCGGAAAAGTTCTGGGAAACCTTGCAAAAAAAGTAACAAACCACCGACTGGCATAGCAAGGCGTGCGGGCCATAGGAGTGGCTCCCAAGGGCTGTCAAATGCGGTCTCGCCAGTTCTGTAGGCAACCTCCCAATACTGGGCGGCGATGATGGTGAAAAATAACATGGAGGGTATGAAAAACGCCATGTAAAGCATGGCATCAACAGTTGCCTGCGTTTTGTTAGACCAATTGCGATACAAGAAATCTGCGCGTATGTGCACGCCGCGCATTAGGCCATACCCTGCAGCGCCCATGAACAGAACACCCGAAATCATTCGGCTGATGTCATAGGCAAACTGGGTTGGCCCGAGACCTAGAGCGCGGGCGGTGTCGTCCCAGCCATTGCTTGCCATAATGCCAAAGGCGTTGCGAGAAAACACTTCGATGACAACAACACCGATTAAGGGAACCATCAACAGACACAAGATTTTTCCGCCCCAGTCGTTGATCAGATCAATCCATCCCGTGATGGGGCGTTGCCATGGCGTCATATCTTCGGGAGTTTCCCCTGGCTTTTCTTTCCGCCGCTCTGCGATCAACTCATCCGCGATTTCTAAATCGTCGGGTATAACCTCGTCAGCCATGAACCCTCTCCCTTTCTGTGCTCTCTCTAGCTAAAGGGAGCGTTCTTTTTTTGGAAAAAGCCAGATGCTCTTGCCAAAAAAAGACGGTGTGTAGGGCCCCGAAGGGCCCCACCTATTATCATCAAAGTAGTTTACTTCAAAGTGTCCGCGTGGGCTTTACCCAAACCAGCGTTAGACGCTTGTGCACCTGCCCAGAATGGAACGGCGATGTCAGCAAAATCTTTTTGTGACTGCCATACTTCTGCGAAGAATTCATTGTCTGCGGCGGCAGCTTCAAGAAGCTTTTTCGCAGCAGCCATGTATTCTGTGAAGTAGTCTGCAGGAGTATCTTCTAGAATAACGCCGTGGTTTTCTGTCAAATCCTTCAGTGATTTACCGTTTTCCAGGATACGGTAAGACATTGATTTAGACAAAGACGCGTTTGCAGCAACTTCTATGGCTTTCTGTTCCATCGCTGACAGGCCGTCGTATACATCACCGTTGATGTAAAGGTCAGCGTTTACAACAACCTGGTGCAAACCTTGCAGGTAATAGTGCTTAAGAACTTTTTGGAAGCCAAAGACTGAGTCTGGCTTCGGGCAGCACCACTCAGCCGCGTCGATTGTGCCTTTTTCAAGCGCAGGAAGGATATCCCCACCGCCCATGGCAACAGCCGCAACACCGATTTCGTTATACGCTGCACCAACCATGCCTGGAGGGGCGCGGAAGCGCAGTTTCCGGAAGTCATCCATAGAGTTAATTGGCTCTGGGAACCAACCCAATGCTTCTGGTCCAACGGGCTGCAGCATAAAGCCTTTTACATTAACGCCCATTTCGTCCCAAAGCTGGTCGTAAAGCTCTTTACCACCGCCGTATTGGAACCATGATAGGAATGCGAGAGCATCCATACCAACGCCAGCGCCCGCAATCGGTGCGCCAAAGAGGTTGGCAGCTGGGTGCTTACCACCCCAATAGTGTGTCCAAGCGAAACCGCCTTCTACAAGGCCGGCGTCAACCGCGTCCATGATATCGCGTGGGCCAACAACAGCACCTGCGGGCAGAATTTCAATTTTCAAAGAGCCACCTGTCAAGGCCGCAACATCGTCCGCAAAGCTCCCCAGCATTTTAACTTCATCTGATGAATTGCTCAGAACTGACTGAATACGAATGACGGTTTCAGCCGTTGCGGTAGACGCCATCATCGCGGCGGCGACACCTAGCGCAGTTGCGCTGGTTTTCAGTTTTTTTAGGTCAAACATTATAGTTTCCTCCCATAAGTTATGCCTTCTTTGTTCTTTTCATGCTTCTGCCGAAGGCATTGCGGAAGCTTGAATCTCGATATTGGTTATCCCGGCGCTACGGCTTGTATAAACGCGAGAACTCCAATTTCAGGATCGGTGAGGCCGCGGTGGAACATTTCCGCCGCAACATATACTAAAACAGCAAGCCCAAGCCAAGAAATGATCGGGAACCTTGCCAGTAGCTTCATGATTAAAGTGGCAGCAAAGGCCATAAGAGCAATGGCCAAGGCAAGGCCAAAGATCAGCATATTGGTATTACCATCAGCAATAGCGGCCACTGCAAGCACGTTGTCAATCGACATTGAAACATCAGCCACCATGATATAGATCATCGCGCGCCGCATGGTTTTGCGCGGCGATCCCGTAGATTCCAGTTCGGCGGTTTCTCCTGCTTCGACTGCACTGCTTTCGCCATCGGATTGTCGGTTGGCTTCGCGAATTTCGCCAAAAAGCCGCCAACAGACCCAGAACAGGAGTAAGGCTCCGACGAAGAGCAAGCCCGGTATGCCAAGAAGCTTGGTCGCGATAACGGCAAAGACAATGCGCAGCAAGGCCGCGACCACCATGCCATAAAATATTGCCTTTTTACGCATTTCTGGCGGTAAAGAGGCGGCTGCCATGCCAATAATCAGGGCGTTGTCGCCGGACAAAACTATGTCTGCGACAATGATTGAGAAAATATCACCGGCTTCAGCAATCATGAGTAGTGGCCTCCGGTGGTGGTTGTTTTTTGGTCTTGTATAATCATATCAGCTGCTTTTTCCCCAATCATTATGGCTGGTCCATTGGTGTTTCCTGACACGATCTGCGGCATGATTGAGCAATCAACAACGCGCAGACGGTCTAGCCCATGCACCCTTAAAGTTTCATCCACGACTGCCATCGGGTCTTGGCCCATTTTGCAGGTGCCAGTTGGATGATAAATCGTTGTCGAGGTCTGCCTTGCCCAGTCAAGTAAACCGTCATAGTCCTCATCGGGCACATCTGGGCCGGGCTTATATTCTGTTTCGATCATATCAGACACGGGTTGGTGGCGACAAATGCGTCTGGCCACTCTGATGCCATCAACTATTGTATTTTGATCGACCTGTTCAGAGAGATAGTTAGGATGAATGGCCGGATGGTCTTTGATATTTGCTGATTTAAGCAGGATTTCACCGGTGCTTTGCGGACGCAATTGTAAAACCGAAGCAGTAAAGGCATCAAAATTATGCATTTCGATGGTTGGATCATCTGCGCTTAGTGGCTGGATATGAAATTGAATATCTGGGCTCTCTAGCTCGGGGCGTGTTTTTAAAAAAGCAGTGCCGAGGCTGGCTGCGAGGGTCATTGGGCCGGAGCGTTTGAATGTATATTGCATCCCGATAGAAAGGTGGTTCAGCAGCCCGCGGGTTTTGGTATTAATAGTGGGCAGATTTACCTTGTAAACGGGCCGCGCCTGCAAATGATCTTGTAGATTTTTCCCGACCCCGCCCAAAGCGTGCAAAACCTCAATCCCGTGGTCTTTCAGCTCATCCGGCACACCAATGCCCGACAGCATAAGCAATTGTGGAGAGCCGATTGCGCCTGCGCTTAAAATGACTTCCTTGCGCGCTTTTATATGCTGCCTTTTATGGCCTTGCGTGATTACGATGCCAGTTGCAGTGCGGCCTTCGAAAGTGATATTTTCGACCAGTGCGCGGGTCAGAATATGCAGGTTATCTCGGCGGCGGACGGGTTTAAGGTAAGCCTTTGCCGCACTACAGCGCAGGCCGTTTTGAGCCGTTTGTTGAAAAAAGCTTACACCTTCTTGGTCACCAGAGTTGTAATCACTATTATAGGAGAATCCAGCAGCCTGAGCGGCTTCTATCCATGCGTCAACAATCGGCCAAGAACTATGTGATTGGTTGACTTCTAAGGGTCCGTTTTGTCCACGTTCACCGTCATCGGCCCCATTCCAATTTTCTGATTTTTTAAAGTATGGAAGAACATCATCCCAAGACCAGCCGGAGTTTCCTCTTTGTGCCCATCCATCATAATCTTGCGTTTGGCCGCGCACATAAAGCAAACCGTTGATGGAGCTTGATCCGCCCAAAGTTTTACCCCGCGGCCAGTTAATGGCGCGTCCGTTGAGGCCGGGGTCTTGCTCAGTACGGTACATCCAGTTCAAAGCCGGGTTTTTGATGGTGCGAAAATATCCAACAGGTATGTGTATCCACGGCGAAACATCACGGCCGCCAGCTTCGATAACAGCCACTCGTACAGATGGATCTGCGCTGAGCCGGTTGGCAAGAACACACCCAGAAGAGCCTGCACCTACAATCACGTAGTCAAATTCCAAAAAAACCGCCCTTAGATACAAAAAATGAGACTTTTCGTCCCAATTTATTAATAAAGCATTGTTTTTTGATTCTTTTCAAGAGATATTTTGAAAAATGTGGTTTTTTAGGAGTTGGAAAGATGTCGTCTTCACAGCGAATGCCCACCAACATTAGGCCTTTGCTGATCTTAGAGGCCTTGGGCGAATCTTCATCGCCGATGACCCCGACAGAGATCGGCCGCGCGATTGGATTGCCGAAACAAACCGTGCACCGGGTCTGTGCGACCTTGGTGGATCAAGGATTTTTAATTTATGAGGACAGTGGCAAAAGACTGCGTGCGGCACGGCGCAGTCGCACCATTGGGGCGGGATTGATGTATTCATCGCATTTGCATGTGATCCGCAGACGAATTTTAGAAAATGTAGCCCGTCAGGTTGGTGAAACTGTAAATTTTGCGGTGCCGGAAGTATCGGGAATGAGCTATCTTGACCGGGTTGAAACCGACTGGGCCTTTCGAGTTCAATTGCCAATCGGGACAAATGTGCCGTTTCATTGCACTGCCAGTGGCAAAACCTATCTCGCCTCGCTTTCTGCAAATGATCGCGCTAAATTAGTTCCAACGCTAAACCTAGAAGCTCATACATCCAATACATTTACCTCGCCATCGGCGCTTTTGCAGGAATTAGACAGTATTTCTAAACAAGGATATGCCTTAGATAACGAAGAGTTTCTGGATGACATGCTGGCGATTGCTGTGCCGGTGCGCCAAGCCAGCGGTCGATTTGTTGCAGCAATTGCATTTCATGGGCCATCGATACGGCTCGACCGTGAAAAGTTGGTGGCCTCTAAGCCCGTTTTGCTTGAAGCAGCGCGACAATTGCAAGCTGTCTTGTTTAAAGACTGACATCTATTCGCCCGAGAACACTGCAGCCTGCAGTTTTCACCGCTAGGAGCCGCCTAAGCGGATAGATTTGGAAAGTACAACCGGGGTGCATTGCTCGATAATACAGCAAAGATCACGGGCGGCGGTTTCATTTGGACAGATTTACTTCCTATTCGAAAAGAAAATTCAAAAAAATTCACCACAATGTGAAGGAAACCCACTTTAGATTGCGAAATGCAGTCTAGGCAACTCATCGCGAGCGTGTTTAACTTTCACACACTTTGGTATTAAGCGATTCACTTGTTTGTATCAAAAAAGGAAACTCAATAAGTTATTCACCAAAAGGGAGAGATGAATGAAACATTATATTAAAGCTATATTATTGGCATCGGCTGTCAGCTGGGCAAGTGGCCCGCTTTTGGCCGCTGGAACCCATCCGACAACTGGCGAGGCCTTGGCGGATGACCAAACATTTACCTATCAAACCATTGACGAGCATACATCGGTTGACCCGCAAATTGTGGAAGACGTGGGCGGCGCTGCGATTGTTCGCGACCTTTTTGAAGGTCTTTATAACCAAGATGCGGATGGCAATATGGTGCCCGGCGTAGCGCTAAATCATACCACAAATGCCGATAAAACCGTTTACACATTTACCCTGCGCAACAATGC
>PBSX01000088.1 GCA_002726375.1 Marinovum sp. | reverse complement strand
CGGCAAGGGCGTTTCGGCGGTGATGGCTTTGACCTGCCACAGCGCTTCGCGGCGGCTTAGGCGCAGATCGGCAAAGGCATCCGCCTCGGCCAGCCGCGCGAGCACCACTGGCGGCGTTCCAGCACGGCGCCAGACATCTTCGGCCGAGCGGTAGCCATTGCCGCGCGCAGCAGTGATCCAGACCACATCATCTTCGCGTAGGCCTTTGATCTGGCGAAACCCGAGCCGCAGCGCCAGTCCGCCGCGCCCGTCCGGTTCCATCACATTGTCCCAATAGCTGTCGTTGATAGTTATGCCGCGCACCTCGACCCCATGCGCGCGCGCATCGCGCACAATCTGGGCCGGGGCATAAAACCCCATCGGCTGGGAATTGAGCAGCGCGCAGGCAAAAATTCCCGGATGGTGGCATTTGATCCAGGCACTGGCGTAGACCAGAAACGCAAAACTGGCCGCGTGGCTTTCGGGAAACCCATAAGAGCCAAAGCCTTCGATTTGAGAAAAGCAGCGCTGTGCAAAATCGTCGTCATAGCCGTTGCGCCGCATGCCGCGCAGAAAGCGGTTTTTAAATTCGCTGACATTGCCGTGTTTTTTAAATGTGGCAAGGGAGCGGCGCAGCCGGTCGGCCTCATCGGGGGTAAAGCCTGCGCCGATGATGGCGATCTGCATCGCCTGTTCCTGAAACAGCGGCACGCCCAAGGTTTTGCCCAGCACCTTGCCCAATGCATCCGAAGGAAACGCAACCGCTTCTTCGCCGTTGCGCCGCCGGATATAGGGATGCACCATATCGCCCTGGATCGGTCCGGGGCGCACGATGGCCACTTCGATCACCAGATCATAAAAGCAGCGTGGCCGCATGCGGGGCAAGAAATTCATCTGCGCGCGGCTTTCCACCTGAAACACCCCGACGCTGTCGGCGCGGCACAGCATATCATAGGTTTTGGGGTCTTCGGGCGGCAGAGAGCTCAGCGAATAATCTATCCCCAGATGTGAGCGCATCAGATCAAAGGATTTACGCAGACAGGTGAGCATCCCAAGGCTCAACACATCGACCTTAAGGATCCCCAGCGCGTCGATGTCGTCCTTATCCCAGCAAATCACCGTGCGGTCCTGCATTGTGGCGTTTTCAATGGGCACCAGCTCGTCGAGCCGGCCTTCGGTAATAATAAAGCCGCCCACATGCTGGCTCAGATGGCGCGGAAAGCCGATAATCTCATGGATCAGCTCAAAGGTTTGCGCCAGCCGCCGGTCATCCGGATCAAGCCCCACTTCGGCTAGCCGCTGCCGGTGTGTGGCGCGGCTGCCAAATCCGCCCCAAAGCTGCCCAGAAAGCGCGGCCACCGTGTCCTGAGAAAGCCCCATGGCCATCCCCACCTCACGGATGGCGCGTTTGCCGCGGTAATGGATCACCGTGGCGCAGAGCCCGGCGCGGTGGCGGCCATAGCGCGCGTAGATATGCTGGATCACCTCTTCGCGGCGCTCATGTTCGAAATCAACGTCAATGTCGGGCGGCTCGTCCCGGGCCTCAGAGACAAAGCGCTCGAANACCATAGTGCCAATCTCGGGGCTGACCGAGGTGACCCCTAAAGCATAGCACACCACCGAATTGGCCGCGGAGCCGCGCCCCTGACATAAGATGCCCCTGTCCCGGGCGAATTTCACAATATCGCGCACGGTCAGGAAATAGGGTTCATATTTAAGCTTGGCGATCAATTGCAGCTCATGCTCTAGCATTGCGCGCACCCGCTTAGACGCACCATCCGGATACCGCCAGTTGAGCCCTGCATAGGCGAGACGCTTCAGCCGCTCTGTTGGGGTTTCATTGCCGCTCAGCTCGGCGGGGTATTCATAGCGCAGCTCATCGAGGCTAAAGGTAAGGGTTTGCANCAAGTCGCCGCTGCGGTTCACGGCATCCNGATGAGTGGTAAAGAGGCGCTGCATTTCGGTCTCAGAGCGCAGNCGCTGTTCGGCATTGGTCAGCGCTGCCCTGCCGAGTTGATCGANACGTGTGCCGGTGCGAATGGCGGTGAGCACATCGGCTAGCCTGCGGCGGCGGCCATGATGCATCAAGGGCTGGGCGCTGGCGATTGTTTCAAGGCCAAGCGTTTCTGCGGCGGCGGCTATGTGATCAAACCGGGTTTGGTCCAGCCCGTCATAGCAGGGGGACATGAGCAGATAGATCTGCCCACCAAGGCGGCGCGTCAGCTGTTGTGCGGCGCCCCACCATTTTTCCGCGCCGCCGGCAATCGGCAGCGCGTGCGGCGGATGCAGCAAAAACACCAGCCCTTCTGCCTGATCGTTAAGGTCGCTGAGTCTCAGCTGGCAGTGGCCTTTGTCCACTCGCAGCCGGCCTTTTGATATCAAACGGCACAGGTTTGCCCAGCCGCAGCGGTTTTGCGTCAGGGCGGTCAGGATGATACCGTCTTGAAAGATCAGCTGCGCGGCCGGGATCAGGCGGGGGATATTTGTAACATCTGCAGAAGGCGGCGGCGCAATATGTGCCGGGCGCGGTGGTCCATGCTCGGGCGCGGCTTGCCGCGCGGCTACCAGCCGCGCGATCTTGCGCGCTTCGCTGTGCGCGCGTACAATGCCAGCCACCGAGTTTTCATCAGCAATAGCAAGCGCCGGCATGCCCAAAAGCGCCGCCCGCGCGATATATTCTTCGGGATGTGAGGCGCCTTTGAGAAAGCTAAAATTAGAAGTGGCAGAGAGCTCAACAAACATAGATAAGATTATATGTTCTTGTTTTGTTCTTTTCTACTGATTCTTTTGGATAGGGTATTGAATTGGGTTAAAATCCGTTTTGTATTTTATAAAAGGATCACGAGACAGCACGGATCAATTTGCGTTCTAACACCCGCAACACAGTTTTCAGATCATGTCCGCGTTTAAGTACCTGACCGTCCACCCCGATGACCGCGTACTGGCCTTGACGGCTCCGCAGCCGTGGGCGTTTTTCAATGCGGTAGAGCGGGTTCTCAGCCGTACGGCGGAATACTGAAAACACGGCCACATCGCGCAGGCTTGAAATACCATAGTCACGCCATTCGCCAGCCGCCACCATCCGGCCATAAAGCGATAAAATGATATTGAGTTCGGGGCGCTGAAAGGACACCGTTTCTGAAGCGGGCCGGTGGGCCGAAAATCCAGAATAACTATTCATAAAGATAGCTTTGCGAAGTTTGCCGCGCAAATCAAGGTGTTTGATGGCAACGGGCCAAAAAAACTCTCACCAAAAGCAAAACCGCCCCCGTTTCCGGAGGCGGTGCAATCATATCCGATGAAATAGGCTTACGCCTCTACATCTTCGGGGAGGATCTGGTTCAGTATGATGGCCAAGAACGCCGTTGGCGCCACGGCTGATGTGGCCAAGGTTTTTACGATACCTGGCAAATACTGAACCGCAGAAGGCACCAGATTAAGCCCAAGGCCCACGGTCAGCGATATGGCGATGATCACCATATTGCGGCGGGTCATTTTCACTTCTGACAGCACGTTCATACCTGCTGCAGCGACCATGCCGAACATCACGATCACGCCGCCGCCAAGCACGGGCATTGGCATAGAGGCAATGAGCGCACCGATTTTTGGCAGCAATCCGCAAATCACCATGATGAGACCGGCGATAGAGACCACATGGCGGCTCATAATACCGGTCATACCGACGATACCGACGTTTTGGCTAAACGAGGTGTTGGGAAGCCCGCCAAAAACACCGGCTACGGCAGTTCCCAAACCATCCGCGTAGGTTGCGCCGGATATTTCCTCGTCTGTGGCATCACGTCCTGCGCCGGCCTTGGTTGTGGCAGAGGCGTCGCCAACGGTTTCTACCGCAGATACGATGGACACCAAAGTCACGCCAATAACAGCGCCAAGGTTAAATTCAAATCCGTAAGGCATGACCTGCAAGCCGATGATCCAGCTGGCTTTGGCAACCCCGCCGAAAGACACCATCCCCAAGATAAATGCGAGGATATAACCAGCGACAATACCAATGAGAATGGCCGCATTGGATAGCATGCCGGTGGTGCGGAATTTACACACAAGCGCCACCACAATCACAGTCAGCGCTACCGCCCAATGCTTCATTGAGCCAAAGCTGTCAGCGTTCATCTGAAAATCAGCTGCACCGCCCGCGGCATATTTAATGCCGACCGGAATAAGGTAAAGACCAATGGCCAAAATGACCAAGCCGGTGACCAGCGGCGGGAACCAACTGCGGATTGAGCTGATGACCGAGCCAAGCGCAAAGTGGATAAGCCCTGCGATGACGCATGAGGTCAGCGCCACGCCCAAACCTTGGGTTGCGGCAATGCCGGCCAGCACGCCGACAAAGGCAAAGCTGGTGCCCTGCATAATCGGCAGCCGTGCGCCAACTGGGCCAACACCTATGGTTTGGAACAAGGTGGCAATACCGGCAAACAGCATTGCCATCTGGATCAAATAAACCTGCTCAGCGCCGCCAAAGGCCAAACCGGCCGCACCGGCGACAATCACCGAAGGCGTCACGTTTGAAGCAAACATAGCCAGAACGTGTTGCAGCCCCAATGGGACGGCTTCGCCCATTGGAGGGGTTATATTGGGATCGCTATACCCAGTTGATGTGTCACTCATTTTATTCTCCTTATTGTTGGGTCTAACCAAGTGTTGGTTGACATCTTTTTATAATCTTCACTGGTAAACTGTATATGGGGTATCGAACGTGAATTCCTCTAGGTTGTTGCTCTCTCCTATTCTGTCGATGACTGCAAAAAGCCCTGGGGCATGAAGCGGCGTTAACACCCCATGCCAGATATTGCGGTGAAAATTGATGCCTTGGCCGGGACTGGATAGAAACGCCCGAGGTTGGTCTGGAACACCGGCGTTATCCAGCGAAACGGTGATTAAAAACGGCTTGTCGGTCATTGGAATAAAGGCTTGTGATCCCAAGGGGTGCCGCTCCATCATATCAAGCGCATAAGGCAGGGCGCGCGGCTCTGCATCAAAAAGGCTGATCCCAGCACGGCCCCCGTTGAAGTCTAGTTTTGCTCGATCATGAAAGCGTTCACAAAGGCCTTGGTTTATAATCTGATCAGGCGCGCCTTTGGTCTCAAGGACATCGCCAAAGGGTGCAAAGCCCTCTGCGTTTAGAGGCGCGGCGTATATCGCCACGCTCACGGCAAGAGCCCTTGCAANCGCAGTGCTGCAATGCGCTCAACTGCTTTGCAGGCCTGTTCNAATTCTGCGNNAGAGGTGTTTTCAAGCCGCTGCNGAAAATCGCNCAATATGCTGGATTTGGTATGATCGCGCACNGGAATGATAAAAGGAAAGCCGTGTTTTTCGCTATAGGCAGCATTCAANGCNTCAAANCGCGCCCGCTCATCGNCTGTCAGCGCGTCCAATCCTGCCCCTNCTTGNTCNGAGNTAGACGCTTTGGTCAGCCGTTTGGCCTGCGCCAGCTTGCCGGCCAGGTCTGGATGCGCNCGNAGCACTTCAAGCTTTCGATCTTTTGCCGCCGAGCGAAACACNCGCGNGAGNGCATTATGAAGCCCNANNGCNGTGTCATGGGCCGGTCCAAGCTCTAATCCATGGGCGCCCTCAGCCACCCAAGATGAGTGCTCAAAGACGCCGCCATAAAGCTCTACAAACCGGTCTTTGCTCATCTGCGAGGGGCGTTCGAAATGTTTTGGGGGGTGGGCCGTTGACCAATGCCGTGCAATATCAACCCGCCGGGCAAACCAAACATCTGCATGCGATTTCGCATACTCTATAAAGCGCCGCAGGGCCATGATGCGGCCCGGGCGGCCAATCAGCCGGCAATGCAGGCCCACCGACATCATCTTGGCAGAGCCGGCAGCGCCTTCAGCATAAAGCGCATCAAAACTGTCTTTGAGGTAGTTGAAAAACTGATCGCCTGCATTAAAGCCCTGCGGGGTTGCAAAGCGCATATCATTGGCATCAAGCGTATAGGGAATAATCAACTGGTCATGGCCGCCGCAGTCCATCCAAAAGGGCAGATCATCGGCGTAGCTGTCCGAGATATAGTCAACCCCGCCAGCCGCAGCGACCAATGAAACGGTGTTTTCCGAGCATCGGCCCGTATACCAGCCATAAGGCCGCTCGCCGGTCACTTCGGCATGCAGTGCAATGGCCTCTTGGATCTGGGTGGACTCGACCTTGGGCGTCATATCCTTGTGCTCGATCCACTTTAGCCCGTGGCTGGCGATTTCCCAGCCGGCCTGCTGCATGGCGTGCACCTGTTCGGGGTTGCGCGCCAAGGCCGTGGCCACGCCGTAAACGGTGGCCGGTATATCAAGCTCGGTGAACAGCCGGTGCAGCCGCCAGAACCCGGCGCGGGCGCCGTATTCATACATGCTTTCCATGTTCCAATGGCGTTGATCTGGCCAGGCCGCCGCCCCAACGATTTCAGATAGAAAAGCTTCGGATGCGGGATCATCATGCAGGATGCAGTTTTCGCCGCCTTCTTCATAATTGATCACAAATTGCAAAGCGATCTTGGCCTCGTTAGGCCAGTTCGCTTTGGGTGGGTTTGCCCCATATCCAATCATGTCGCGGCGATAACGCTTCATGCGATGTTCCTTCTTGGTCGTTTGTATCACAAGAAAGCGAGCAAGACTTTCAATCAATTTTTGAAACATCTTTTATATTATGGCAAGGTTGCAGAAGTATTTTTTTGGCGCAGAATAGCAGAGTGATGAAAAGAGGGGCAGATGTCTGGATATTTGACCACACATGTATTGGATACCGCGCGGGGCTGCCCTGCTGCGGGATTGAAAATTGATCTTTTTCGGCTTGAAGAAGACACACGCCTTGCGCTTGGCAGCATGACCACCAACGCTGATGGCCGAACAGATGGCCCGATCCTGCCGAGCGAAGAGTTCGCTTTGGGCCGCTATGAACTGGTGTTCCATGCCGGTACATACCTAAGCGGATGCGGCGCGCCCTCGGGCAGCAACGGGTTTCTGGATATCATCCCGATCCGTTTTGAAATGAGCGAAAACAGCCATTATCATGTGCCGCTGCTGCTTTCGCCGTTTGGATATTCAACTTATCGAGGCAGCTGAACGCCCTGCATTATGTTTGCCATTTGGGCGGCGCTGCGCCGCGCCATAAACTCTATGAAAAGCCGGATTTTTGGATCCTGTTTACGCCGGTGCGGATAAAGGCACCCGAGCTGGATCTCAACCGGGCTATGCTGCGGTAATACCGCAACCAGCGCGCCGGATTGCAGGTGATCGGCAACTTCAAAATAGGGTTTCATAATAATTCCAAAACCGCCCACCGCCCAATTTGTCAGTACATCCCCATCATCGGATTCAAATGGGCCTTTGACGGCAAACCGCTGAATACCGTCTTCGGTCGTGAGCGGCCATTGAAATTCTGACGCGCCGGGAAATCGCAGGTTCAAACAATCATGGGTGCCGTCGGTCAGCTCTTTGAGCGATTGCGGCGCGCCGCGCTGCTGCAAATAGCTTGGGGCTGCGCATAAAAGCCGTGGGCAATCGGCAATTTTTTTCATCTTAAAGGTCGAATCTTTCGGAGTGCCGAGGAAAAAGGCAATATCTAAGCCTTCGGCGGTCAGGTCGACACTGCGATCCGACAAGCGCAAACGGACATCAATCAGCGGATATTGTTCTTTAAAGTCTGGCACTGCGGGGGCAATAAAACGCCGCCCGACACCCAGCGGTGCGGCGACATAAATCGACCCTCGGGGGGATTGGGTGATATCTTGTACCTGCGCCTCTGCTTCTTCGATTGCATCCAATATCCGCACCGCTCCGCTATAAAACAAACGACCTTGCTCGGTTGGATTAAGCATCCGCGTGGTGCGCTGAAACAGCCGTACTCTAAGATGGTCTTCTAATTGGGAAATCCGAGCAGAGGCAACGGCAGGCGAAATCCTTTGATCGCGCGCGGCAGCTGACATTGACCCCAGTTCGTAGACACGCACAAAGGTTCGGATGTTATCAGTATAAGACATTATGTTGCTTTTATTGAAACAGCTTGGATTTTTTTACAATACAAGTAAATCTAGGATTAGACTAGGACTATTAGAGCAGAGTTAAGAGAAGAGACGATGCAAGAGTTTGCAATTATCTGGGACTGGTTGGCCTTTGCCATTCGATGGGTTCACGTCATTACCGCGATGGCTTGGATCGGATCGTCATTTTATTTTATTGCGCTTGATCTGGGATTGCGCAAATCGGATGATTTGCCAAAGGGAGCGCATGGCGAAGAATGGCAGGTCCACGGCGGTGGATTTTATCATGTCCGAAAATACCTTGTGGCGCCCGAAGAAATGCCCGCACATCTGACCTGGTTCAAATGGGAAAGCTACAGCACATGGCTGTCTGGCGCGGCGCTTTTGATGGTGATGTACTGGGCGGGCGCCGAGATATATCTAATCGATCAGTCCAAAGCGGACCTATCTGTGTTTCAGGCGATTTTAATTTCGGCGGGTTCACTGGCGCTTGGTTGGGTAATTTATGATTTTTTATGCAAGTCAAAACTGGGGGACAGCCCGACGGTATTGATGGTCTTGCTTTTTGTACTTTTGGTAGTAATGGCGTGGGGCTATGATCAGATATTTACCGGCCGCGCGTCGCTACTTCATCTGGGGGCATTTACCGCCACCATTATGACCGCCAATGTATTTTTCATCATTATGCCCAATCAGCGTATCGTGGTGGCAGACCTCGTGGCTGGCCGGGTGCCTGACGCCAAATACGGAAAAATTGCCAAACTGCGCTCGACCCATAATAACTACCTCACCCTGCCGGTGATCTTTTTAATGCTATCAACGCATTATCCACTGGCCTTTGCCAGCGAGTATAACTGGCTAATCTGTGCTTTGGTGTTTTTGATGGGGGTCACGATCCGGCATTATTTCAACACGCGCCACGCGGGGTCAGGCAATCCTACTTGGACGTGGCTTGTTACCGCGCTGCTGTTTTTATGCATCATGTGGCTATCGACCGCGCCCATGGTCAAACCACTGGAAGAGTCTGACGCATTGTCGGAAAAGCAGCAGATTTTCGCTGCAGTAGAAGAATTCGATCATGTGCAAGAGATTGTTGTTGGCCGCTGCTCTATGTGTCATGCCCGTGAGCCTGTGTATGAGGGCATCCGCTATGCGCCCAACCATGTGTTTTTGGAAAGCCGTGCAGATATCACCGCGCAAGCCAAGGCCATTTACCTGCATTCCGGGGTAACCCACGCGATGCCACCAGCGAACGTGACTTGGATGGAACAGGATGAGCGCGATGCCATTGTGAAATGGTTTCGCACCGCGATGGACGAGATGCCCCTACGTTTAGCTGTGCGTTAAAGTATAACAGAAATCATTTTTGAAAAGCGATGCTTGTCCGGCGCATAGGGCAAAAGTGACCGGGTTTAGTTCAACAGCCCAGCGTGACGCAACGCATCGCGGATCAAGCCCTTTGTGCTGTCACTCAATGGGGTCAAAGGCAGCCGAACCTCATCCGAACACAGCCCCAGTTGCGACATTGCGTATTTGGCGCCCACCAAACCCGGCTCGGTGAAAATCGCTTGATGCAGCGGCATCAGCTTATCCTGCAGATCAAGTGCGGTGGCATAATCCCCCACAAGACAGGCGTTTTGCAACTCGGCACAGAGCTTTGGTGCCGCGTTGGCAGTGACCGAAATACAGCCAATGCCGCCTTGCGCGTTAAAACCATGCGCGGTTGCATCTTCCCCCGAGATTTGTAGGAAATCAGCGCCGCAGGTGATGCGTTGCTCGCAGACACGGGCCAGATCGCCAGTGGCGTCTTTGACCCCGATAATACGCGGCAGTTTGGCCAGCTCGCCCATGGTTTGCGGCGACATATCCACCACTGAACGGCCCGGAATATTATAAATGACGATCGGCAACTCGCAGGCATCATGCAAGGTTTTGAAATGCGCGATAAGTCCCGCTTGCGTGGGTTTGTTGTAATAGGGTGTCACGACCAAAG
>PBSX01000087.1 GCA_002726375.1 Marinovum sp. | reverse complement strand
ACTTTCTTGCGATCGGTTTCGGCGTCTAGTTTGGCTGCCAGTGCAGCAGCAAGATCCGCCTCTAGGCTGCGCCGCGCCTCATCATCTGTCTGTTTTTGTGTTGCCAGTTGGGTTTCTAGACGAACAGCCGCATCTGCAGCGCTATCGCGGGCCTGCTCGGCTACGCTTAAGGCGTTCAGCGCTTGGGCCAATTGCGCCTGTGTATCGGACCGCTGTTTATCAATCGCCAGCTTGTCGGCCACGGCCGAGGCAAGATCAGCCTCAAAACTGCGCTGCGCATCGCTGCTAGCTTGCTCAAGTTTGCGCAGCGCCTCTTGCAACTGTTCAATATCGGTTGCCGCGCGGTTGCGGTCCGCATCGGCAGCGGTCAAATTCACCAAAGCCTGCGCCAGTTTCTGGTTCAATGCCTCGGCTTCGCTCATGGCCTTGGCCCGAGCGGCCTGTTCATTGCGCAGCGCGGATTGTGTGTCGCTTAAGGTGCCTTGGGTGTCCCTCAATTGGTCTTTTGTTTCAGCAGATTGTGCCTCGGCTTGGTTAAGGCTGAGCAAAAGCGCAGCAATCTTTTGCTCTAAAGTGGCATTTTTCTCTTGCCCGTCGGCGGCTGCCTGTTCTGCTCGCTGCAACTCTTCGCGGGTCTGCGCAAGCCGGTCTTGCAACGCCAGTGACCGGTCAGATTTCTCTAACCGATCTTGGTTGAGCCGCTCGATATCTTCCAGCGCGCTTGACAGCTGAAGCTGAAGCTTTTCAGCAAGCGATTGCGCCGATTGGCGCGCCTGATTTAGGGTCGCAACCTGATCTTGGGCCTGTGATAATTCGGTCTGCAATGCACTCAGCTGCGCCGCTTTATCCTCATCTGATCCCAAAGCGATCTTTAGCGCAGCCTGCAGTTCACTGATCTGCATTTCAAGCTTCTGCTGACGCGCCAAGGCGGCGGCCAAAGCGACCTCGGATTGATCAAAGGCGGCTTTGACCCGCTGGCCGGTGGTTTCAAGATCGGATATTGCCTGGCTTTGGCTATCAACTTTTAGATTGGCCGCTTCCAATGCCAAAAGTGTTTCTTGCAGCATCTGGTCAAGATCGGCTTTTGCGGCCTCTGCTGCGGCAAGTATGATTAATGTTTCTTCTGCTTTGCGCCGCTGTTCTTCCAACACCAACGTCATGGCGGTCAGCTCGGCAGTGGCATTTTCAAGCTGTTTGCGCAGCTCTTGGGCGACCTGACTGGACACCAGACGCGCGGCTTCTTCTTCGGTCAGAATATCTTTGAGCTTTACAAGATCTTCACTTTGCTGCGCGATCTGGCTTTCATTTTCCGCCTTTGCCGCTTCGAGCGAAGCAATATAGGCAGTCAGCGCCTCACGCTCTGCGGCTTTGCGCCTTGCATCTTCTGTGGCGCTGTCAATTTCACTTCGGGCACTGGCAAGGGCCAAATTCAATTGCTCTTGCTGGCTCAGTAATTCAACCTTTTCCGCCTCAAGCGTGGTGATTTGTTGATTTGATTTATTCTGCGCGGCCAACAGCGAGGCAACCTGTTCTTCAAAGCTTGCAATTCTTTGGCTGGCCTGTGCCAGTTGGTCTGCCGTATCGTCGCGCTGCTGAGTGAGCTGTGCGATCAACTGCGATTGCGCCGTAACCTCGGCCTGGGTGTCACCCAAGGTCGCGTTGAGCGTGCCAAGTTCGGTTTCAAGCGTTTTGACTTTGTCGCGCTCCATGCCCAGTGCTTCGGCAATTGCAGCAATTTCCGCACTAAGAGTGTTCAGCTCGCTTTCCTGACCGGTGATGGTTTCACGCAGCACAAACTGCACCACCATAAAAATGGTCAGCACGAACATCAGCACAAGCAGCAAGCCGGTCATCGCATCCACGAACCCCGGCCAGATCGAGGCTTGGAAGCGCTGCCCTGTGCGTCGCGAGAGCGCCATTTTTAATCCTTTGTTTTCTTCGGCTTGGCGGGCTGCATTTCAGCCTTTTCAAAATCCTCAGTGGCTTTCAATATGGCATTGGTCAAAGCGGCAAAATCAGAGCGTAGGGCGCTGATGCTTTCCTGCCGCCCCGCAGAAATTTCTTCGGTAAGATGAAGCATTTGCACATCAATCGAGCGCAGACGCATCCGGCTTTCCGCATCCATGGCATCGCTGCGTTCCTTTTTGCCCAGTACCTCGATCAGCTTTTCCTGACCTTCGGCAACTTGTGATAACGCCATCGCACCGGGGGTATTGGCCTCAAGCCTCTGACCAAGCCTGTCTATGGTATCTGCGAGCGTGCTCAGCTTTTCATCCACCAACGCCCGGGCACCATCACTTTGGGCGAACATGGCCTGCAGGGCATCCATTTGATCAGCCATCTGGTTAACCACACCAAGCGCCATATTTTGCTCGGGCGTTCCCTCGCCATCTCCGGATGAAAATCCAAGGCGGGTGATGCTTGATAGCCATTCTTCCAATTCACGGTAAAAGCGGTTTTGGCCGTGACCGGCAAAAAGCTCTAAAAGCCCGACCACCAGCGATCCTGCAAGTCCGAGCAAGGACGAAGCAAACGCGACACCCATACCGGCCAGCTGACTTTCAAGACCATTCATCAACCGGCTAAAGACGGCAAAGCCGGACTCGCCCTCTTGTGGGGCGAGCGAACGGATGGTTTCCACCAAAGCCGGTACCGTGGTGGCCAGACCATAAAACGTGCCAAGCAAACCAAGGAAAATTAGCAGATTCACAATATAGCGCGTGATCTCACGCACTTCTTCGATGCGGGTACCAACCGAATCCAAAATGGATCGTGTTGAGGCCGCTCCGATCTGCATCTGCGCGCCGCGCGCGCGCAAAAGTGTTGCCAAAGGTGCCAAAAGCTGCGGTGCTTTAGACGAAACGCTGCCCTTTTCGCGGGCAAAGTTTTCAATCCAGCGCACCGAAGAAATCAATTGCACAACCTGTACAAAACAGCTGATTACCCCGATTGCAAAAACAAATATAATAAAGCCGTTAAGCCATAGGTTTGATTGCACCACCGGCATCACGCTTGGCGCGGCAATCACCGCCCCAAAGGCTGTAAGCCCAACCACGATTAGCATCAGCATGACCTGACGCACGGGCTGTGAAAATTGTAATTTGTCTTCGAGGTTCGACTGATCCATGCGGTCAGGTCCTACTACCAATTGATTTATGGCCCACCCTAAAGTGCATCTGCGCCAGAGCCAAGGATTTCATCATGCCTTGCTCGAACTTGAGTAACAAGCCATTGCAAATCTGCATCTTCAAGACCCAATTTAGTGATCTGGGCGACCGTATTAAAGAGATACTCTGAATTTGGCCCCATCCCCCCTTTAGCCGCAGCAATAATCTGTGCCTGTTCGGTCAAAGGAATAGACCCGCAATATTGGACATGACCGGGATCAATGACATAGGTCAGCGCCGCAACCGACTGCCCCGAGCGCAAGGCGACCGGAACCGTTTTTTCCAGATAGGCCGAAGAAACCAATTCACGCTCGCGCAAATAGGCCAAGGTGGTGGCTTCGGCAGATTTCGCCACCCGAAAGGCAAGCCCGTCACAACTGCCACCGGCTGTTTGATCAAGCGCCAAGACCAATCCCGGATCCTCAACAGTGCCCCGATGATGGATTGAGCGCATGCAGAAACTGCGTTGATAGCCCTCAAGCCGCGCGAGGGCTGTTTCCACATAGTCAAAGCCGGGATTCCACAGCAACGATCCGTAGCCGAACACCCACATATCCATTTCACTGGTCCTTCTGGTTTTGCGTCTGTAAACACGATTTTATCCGCAACCGAAAGGGCTGGCTGCATGTTTCGAATGTTACTGATCATCTTTTTGGCCGCGCTGCTTTGGTCTGCTGCCTGGTTTTGGGGCGGGGCCAGCAACAAAATGCGAATCACAACTTGGATTTCTGACCAGCAACAGGCCGGTTACGATATTGGGTTTTCCGACCTTTCACAGCTCGGGTTTCCGAATCGGTATGATATGACCATGCAAAACCCAAAGCTGTCAGCGGCCAACCCTGGACTTGATTGGCGCGCAGATTTTATTCAAATAATGCGGCTAAGTTATCAACCGGACCACCATATTTTGGTATGGCCAGACACCCAGAAGATAACTTTTAATAAGCGCAATTTTGATATGCGCCACCAAGGATTAAGAGCTTCGGTTGTGACCCGTGATCCGGGTCAGTTCCGGCTGTCGACCGAAGCCAGAGATATCGTGATTTCATCCTCAGGCCGCCAATGGCTCGCGGCGCAGGATTTGCAGTTTTCCATCGNGGAAACCGCAACAGGCGTAAAAGTCTATATTCGGCTCAAAGACGTTAAACTTGACGAGGGCGCGCAGGAGGGCGAAATGCGCTTATTGTTCGATATTAGCGGCCAAGCGCTTGGATTTAACGGCCTGTTGCCACAGCTTCGCCCGAATGAAACTTTCGAAGTTTCTAACATCAAGTTGGGCATAAATGATGTCGATGTTACGCTTGAGGGCTGGCTGTCTCTTGGCTTGGACACAGGACTGCGCGGCCGACTGCAAGCAGATCAGAAACACTGGCAAATCGTCAAATCGCTTCTTGGTTCCGCCCTTCCAGAAAACCAGCCNGATAAGGGATTTTCCCGCTCAGGTCTAACCATAGTCCCCTATGACGATGCGGCCNTGAATTAAATTCCGTAAACCACCTCGGCAGATCACTTGTCCGGTTCCGGATTCATATTTTGTTGGCAAGTGGATAAAAATTGTTACTATAGGGCATTGCACAGAGACCGCGCATCACAAATAGGCCGTGTAACGAAATGCCCGCCCGGTCACGATTTCACACAAAAAGGAGAAGTTCATGTCAAAACTAACTTCCAAGTTTTTAACCGCCACTGCTTTGGCGATTGCCTCGTTTACCGGCACCAGTTTGGCCGCTCAAAATGAACTAACGATCGCAATTCAGCTTGAGCCACCGCATCTNGATCCNACCAGCGCAGCCGCCGGTGCGATCGACAGTGTACTTTACTCCAATGTTTTTGAAGGCCTGACGCGGTTTGCCTCGGACGGGGCGATCATTTCCGGATTGGCAAAATCATGGGATATTTCCGCAGATGGGACCGAATACACCTTTCACCTGCATAGCGGCGTGACGTTCCACGACGGCACTGCGATGGATGCCGAAGATGTAAAGTTTTCGCTTGATCGCGCGCGCGGCGAAGACAGCACCAATGCCCAAAAAGCTCTGTTTTCCGGCATCACCGATGTGAGCGTTGTCGATAGCACAACNGTCAAAGTCACATTNGGATCAGGCCAACGGCAGCTTTTTGTTCAACATGGCATGGGGGGATGCTGTAATTGTGGCCCCTGAAAGTATTGAGGGCATTAAAAACAATCCGGTCGGCACCGGCGCGTTCAAATTCGTCAACTGGGTGCAGGGCGACCGCATCGAGCTGGCGCGTAACGGCGACTATTGGGGCGCAGCGCCCGCATTGGATGCCGCCACGTTCAAGTTCATCTCGGATCCAACGGCTGCCTTTGCAGCGGTGATGGCGCAAGACGTTGATGTCTTTGCTGGCTTCCCGGCGCCNGAAAACCTGCCNCAGTTTGAAGCNGATGCACGCTTTCAGGTGCTGTCTGGTTCAACCGAGGGCGAAACCATTTTGTCGACCAACAACAAAATGCCGCCTCTGGATAATGTCAAAGTGCGCAAAGCCATTGCCCATGCGATTGATCGCCAAGCGATTATCGACGGTGCAATGTTTGGATACGGGACCCCGATTGGCACCCATTTCGCACCGCACAACCCCGATTATGTCGATCTGACAGGAAACTCAGCCTATGACCCCGAGCTGTCCAAGCAGCTTCTGGCCGAGGCTGGCTTTCCNGACGGGTTTGAAACCACGCTCAAACTTCCACCCCCCTCATATGCACGGCGCGGCGGTGAAATTATCGCAGCGCAATTGCGCGAAGTTGGGATTGAAACCGAGATCAGCAATCTTGAGTGGGCGCAATGGCTTGAGCAGGTGTTCCGCGGCAAGGATTATGGCCTAACTATTGTCAGCCANACCGAACCGATGGACATCGGCATTTATGCGCGGCCTGAGTATTACTTCCAATACGACAACCCNGCNTTCCAAGCCNTGATGANCGANCTNAANGCNGAAAGCGATCCGGCCAANCGCAGCGCAATGTTGCAAAAGGCACAGCGGATCATTTCCGACGATTACGTCAACGGCTATCTGTTCGAGCTGGCATATTCGACCGTTGCCGATGCCAAAATACGTGGGCTTTGGGTCAATGCGCCAACTCAAGCCAATGATCTAACAGGGGTCAGTTGGNCCAACTAAATCGGAACATGAAGACCTNAAATCTATAAAAGGGGGCAAATCTGCCCCCTTTTTTTTGCCATTTTACTGGACCTATGTTTGATCCCTGACTACGGTTTTATCTATGCTGCGCTATACNCTTAAACGTGCTCTATCTCTGGCCCTCAGCCTCTGTTTGGCCTCGGTGATCATTTTCGCCGTGGTTGAGGTCGCGCCCGGTGATCCCGCCTCATTTATGCTCGGTATCAATGCGCAGCCCGACACCGTGGCCGCGCTNCGCGCCGAGCTGGGGCTGGACCAGGGCAAATTTGCCCGCTACATCGCNTGGATTAGCGGNATGCTGAGCGGGGATTTTGGCCTGTCCTACACTTATCGTAGCCCGATTTCNGATATGATCGGCGAGCGGCTTTGGATTTCACTGCCCNTGGCGATNTATGCCCTCGTGATATCAACCGCGATTGCNTTTCCCACAGGTCTTTATGCCGCCTCACGGCGCGGCAAAGCCGGTGATGTGGCGGTGATGGGGGCGACNCAGTTGGGTGTGGCCATTCCGAATTTCTGGTTTGCGATGATCTTGGTGGTGATCTTTGCAATTAAGCTGCGCTGGTTTTCGGCTGGCGGCTTTGCCGGTTGGGACGATGGGNTGTTCCTTGGGCTAAAGTCTCTGACCCTTCCGGCGATTGCCTTGGCTCTGCCGCAGGCCGCGATCCTGTCGCGCGTGATGCGCAGTGCNCTGATTGAAACCCTGTCAGAAGATTATATTCGCACCGCCCGCGCCAAAGGGCTGGGCAAACGGGCCACGCTTTGGCGGCACGCCCTGCGCAATGCGATGATCCCGGTGCTGACCATTATCGGGCTACAGTTTTCCTTTCTGATGGCTGGCGCAATTATCATCGAACAGGTGTTTTTCCTGCCCGGTCTTGGCCGCTTGGTGTTTCAGGCGATCACCCAGCGCGATCTGATTGTGGTGGAAAGCGTGGTCATGCTGTTGGTGTTTGCGGTCATCTTGGTGAATTTCCTGGTCGATTTGGCCTATGCGGCGGTGGATCCGCGTCTGAGGGACCGCACATGAGCCGCAGCCGTTCCCTGACCATCGGGGCTGCGCTCAGCCTGATGATCCTGCTGATCGCAGCGGT
>PBSX01000086.1 GCA_002726375.1 Marinovum sp. | reverse complement strand
CCAAAATGTCCGGCAGTTTTTAAGCTCAGAGTGTGGCCCAGATTTCAAATTCACCCGCCCGTTTACGGCATGGATCAAAGATCGCCGCTCCAAAACCATGGGCGATGTGGCAGATGAATGGATGAGGCAAATTGGGCGGTTTTCATAGCAGCGCTGTGTGTTGAGACTGCTATAAATGCTTTGGGGCACAGGGGACTTGCGCGGCAAGCAGCTTGGGTTTATATGCCTGCGGTGGGCATAATGCCCCAGAATCAAAATTGTGAAACGCCGTGTTTGCCCCTTTGGTCGCTCGAAGGGCAGTTCCGGCAAAGGAGAAGCGACATGAAATTACATGAATTGCGCGATAACGATGGCGCCCTGCAAAAGAAAAAGCGTGTTGGCCGTGGTGTCGGGTCTGGCAAAGGTAAAACTGCTGGGCGTGGTATCAAGGGTCAAAAATCACGTTCAGGCGTGGCAATTAATGGCTTTGAAGGCGGCCAAATGCCTTTGTATCAACGGCTTCCAAAGCGTGGTTTCAACAAACCTAACCGTCAGAAGTACGCTGTTGTAAACCTCGGCTTGATCCAGAAATTTGTCGAAGCGGGCAAGTTGGATGCGTCGGCTGAAATATCAGAGGATACTCTGGTCGCTTCTGGCCTTGTCCGCCGTAAGCTTGATGGTGTGCGTATCCTTGCCAAGGGCGAAATTTCCGCCAAAGTGAAACTATCTGTCACTGGTGCGTCGAAATCGGCCATTGCTGCAGTAGAAAAAGCTGGCGGCACTTTGACTGTCACAGCAGCGCCTGCCGCAGCAGAATAACGGGTTGTTTCAAGCGCAAGCGCTGCTTACATAACCGTTAAGTGTTCAAATAGTGCCGCCAAATCCGAAAAATGTTTTTGGCGGCGCGTATATAAAGAGAGATCCACATGGTATCCGCAGTTGAACAAATGGCCGCAAATACAAGCTGGGCCGCATTGGGTAAAGCAACTGATTTAAGAAATCGGATTTTGTTTACGCTTGGCCTGCTGGTAGTGTATCGGCTTGGCACATTTATTCCTGTACCCGGAATTGATGGCGCCGCGTTGCGGGAGTTCATGGAACAGGCACAGCAGGGGATCGGCGGCATGCTGTCGATGTTCACTGGCGGCGCGCTTGGCCGGATGGGGATATTTGCTTTGGGGATTATGCCGTATATTTCGGCCTCAATCATCATTCAGCTTCTGACTTCAATGGTGCCGCAGCTTGAGCAGCTCAAAAAAGAGGGCGAGCAGGGGCGCAAGAAGATCAATCAATACACCCGCTATGGCACAGTGCTGTTGGCGACTTTGCAGGCCTACGGATTGGCTGCAAGTCTTGAAGCGGGGAATCTGGTCACCGACCCTGGTCTGTTCTTTCGGATGTCCTGCCTGATTACTCTGGTTGGTGGCACCATGTTCCTGATGTGGCTGGGCGAGCAAATTACAGCGCGCGGCATCGGCAACGGTATTTCGCTGATTATCTTTGTTGGCATTATTGCGGAAATTCCAGCGGCTTTGGCGCAGTTTTTCGCCTCGGGCCGGTCTGGCGCTATTAGCCCTGCAGTGATCGTGGGCGTGATTGTGATGGTCATAGCGACGATTGCCTTTGTGGTCTTTATGGAGCGCGCACTGCGCAAAATTGCGATCCAATATCCGCGCCGCCAAGTGGGTATGAAAGTGATGGAGGGGCAAAATTCGCACCTTCCGGTCAAGGTCAACCCATCAGGGGTTATTCCAGCCATTTTCGCGAGTTCGCTGCTGCTGCTGCCAACAACGATTAGCACCTTTTCAGGATCACAAACCGGACCGGTGATGTCTACGATCCTAGCCTATTTTGGACCAGGCCAGCCGCTATACCTTGCGTTCTTCACTGCGATGATCGTGTTCTTTGCCTATTTTTACACCTTTAATGTATCCTTCAAACCCGAAGAGGTTGCAGACAACCTGAAAAACCAAAACGGTTTTATCCCCGGTATTCGCCCTGGTAAGAAGACAGCAGAGCATCTTGAATATGTGGTCAACCGAGTGCTGGTTCTGGGATCAGGCTATCTTGCGGCTGTATGTTTGCTGCCTGAAGTTCTGCGCGGTCAGTTCGCCATTCCGTTTTATTTTGGCGGCACTTCGGTGCTGATTGTGGTGTCGGTGACCATGGATACTATTCAACAGGTCCAATCCCATTTGCTAGCGCACCAATACGAAAGTTTGATCCAAAAGTCACAAATTCGTGGTAAGGGTAAAGGGCGGAAGAAAAAAGGACCTGCCAGACGATGAACATCATCCTTTTGGGACCGCCTGGTGCCGGCAAGGGCACCCAAGCAAGGCATCTAGTCGAAACTCGGAACATGATCCAACTTTCCACAGGCGATATGCTGCGTGAGGCAAAATCCAGTGGCAGCGAAATGGGCCAACGCGTGGCAGAAGTGATGGCACGCGGCGATTTGGTTACAGATGAGATTGTGATCGGGCTCATTCGTGAAAAGCTAGCGGGCGAAAATGCAGGCGGTTTTATCTTTGACGGCTTCCCGCGTACTTTGGCGCAAGCTGACGCTTTAGGTGATCTGCTGCAAGAGGTTGGTGAAACACTTGAGGCCGTGGTTGAGATGCGGGTGGATGATGATGCTTTGGTAAGCCGCATAACTGGCCGGTCAACTTGTGCCGGATGCGGCGAAGTTTACCATGATGTGACAAAACCTATTCCGTCAGATGGTAAATGCACCCGCTGTGGAAACACTGAGTTTACCCGCCGGGCTGATGATAACGAAGATAGCCTTAGACAACGGCTGATGGAATATTACAAAAAAACATCTCCGCTTATCGGTTATTATCACGCAAAAGACACGCTGCGCTCGGTTGATGGCTTGGCTGCGATTGCAGCAGTCCAGACCTCGATTGCCGAGGTATTGGATAATTAAACTTCTAAGGGCTTGACGGGTTGCCTAAATGCTCTTAGGGAGAGCCTCTCTGACGAGAATCAATTTGTTGGATCCGAATTCATTTTGGGTCGCATGATCACCTAATCAGCTTTGGCCCTGTGGCATAGTCCAAAAAGGGTCATAGGTTGTGAAAAAAGGTTCCGGAGCTACGGAACCGCAACGAAAAGGAAAAGACACGTGGCACGTATCGCCGGCGTAAACATCCCGACAAACAAGCGGGTTCCAATCGCCCTTACATATATTACCGGAATTGGCGCAACTTCAGCAAAGCAGATTTGCGAAGCTGTAAACATTGACGCTGCACGCCGGGTCAACGAGCTAAGCGACGCAGAAGTGCTCGCGGTTCGCGAACATATCGACGCAAATTTCTCCGTAGAAGGTGATCTTCGCCGTGAAGTTCAAATGAACATCAAACGCCTGATGGATCTTGGTTGCTATCGTGGCTTGCGTCACCGTCGTAACCTGCCGGTTCGTGGGCAGCGCACCCACACAAATGCCCGCACCCGCAAGGGCCCAGCAAGAGCAATTGCTGGCAAGAAGAAGTAAGAGAGGGCATCAATTATGGCACGAGATACTCGCCGCGTGGGCAAGAAAAAGGTTTCCAAGAACATCGCCGCTGGTGTTGCACATGTGAACTCTTCGTTCAACAACACCAAAATCCTTATTTCAGATGTTCAAGGCAACGCAATCGCATGGTCGTCTGCGGGCACTATGGGCTTCAAAGGATCGCGTAAATCAACGCCCTATGCTGCCCAAATGGCTGCAGAGGATGCTGGTCGTAAAGCACAAGACCATGGTGTAAAAACACTTGAGGTCGAAGTGCAAGGTCCAGGTTCAGGCCGGGAAAGCGCACTTCGGGCTTTGGCCGCGGTCGGATTTAACATTACATCTATACGGGATGTGACCCCAATTGCGCACAACGGCTGCCGGCCGCCAAAGCGTCGCCGGGTCTAATTTATAAGTTTTAGTTGGGGACAGGTTATGTTTCTGCCCCCAAGTATTCGTCTATTTAACCTCGGGCGCGACTGACTTTTTGGACATGGGGCAGTTGCAGGAATGGAGGGACGCATGATCCATAAGAACTGGGCAGAATTGATCAAGCCAGCGCAGCTGGAAGTGAAGCCGGGAAATGAACCCACCCGTCAGGCGACTGTTGTCGCAGAGCCGCTAGAGCGCGGATTTGGACTAACCTTAGGCAATGCTTTACGCCGCGTACTGATGAGCAGCCTACAGGGCGCAGCAGTCACCAGCGTGCAGATTGACAATGTATTGCATGAGTTTTCATCGGTTGCCGGTGTTGGCGAAGATGTGACCGACATTGTTTTGAACCTGAAGGGCGTTGCTCTGCAAATGGAAGTAGAAGGGCCAAAGCGTCTAACTGTTAGCGCCAAAGGCCCTGCGGTTGTCACTGCGGGTGATATTTCCGAAAGCGCGGGTATTGAGGTTTTAAATAAGGACCATGTTTTGTGCCATTTGGATGATGGTGCCGATCTGTACATGGAACTGACCGTTAATACGGGCAAAGGATATGTGTCTGCGGATAAAAATAAACCGGAAGATAGCCCCATTGGACTGATCCCAATTGATGCGATTTATTCACCGGTCAAGCGGGTGTCATATGATGTTCAACCGACCCGTGAAGGTCAGGTTTTGGATTATGACAAGCTAACAATGAAACTGGAAACAGATGGATCTGTCACACCTGATGATGCAGTGGCTTACGCAGCGCGCATTTTGCAAGATCAGCTGTCAATCTTCGTGAACTTTGAAGAGCCAGAAGCTGCTGGCCGCCAAGATGACGATGATGGGCTAGAGTTTAACCCGCTTCTGTTGAAAAAGGTTGACGAGCTGGAACTATCTGTGCGCTCTGCTAACTGCCTCAAGAACGACAATATCGTTTATATTGGTGATTTGATTCAGAAAACCGAAGCAGAGATGCTCCGCACCCCCAACTTTGGTCGCAAATCTTTGAATGAGATCAAAGAAGTGCTGTCGGGCATGGGACTGCATCTTGGCATGGATGTCGAAGACTGGCCGCCAGATAATATCGAAGATCTGGCGAAAAAGTTCGAAGACAACTTTTAAAATTTGGCCTGACCAAGTTGCTTTTGGTCGGGCGAATTCGCACCTCCGCGATACTGACGCAATACCGACGTCATACCGCAGTGCGAAACTGGGCAATACCGCCCCAAGGAGAGTGGCTGACACGCATCGGCTGCCGGACAAAGAAAAATAAATATTAGGAGATAAAAATGCGTCACGCAAAAGGGTACCGCCGGCTCAATAGGACCCATGAACACCGTAAAGCTCTATGGGCAAACATGGCTGGTTCATTGATTGAGCATGAGCAAATAAAGACAACGTTACCAAAGGCTAAAGAGCTGCGGCCGATTGTCGAAAAACTGATCACACTTGGCAAGCGCGGTGATTTGCACGCCCGCCGTATCGCGGCATCGCAGCTGAAAGAAGATCAATATGTCAGCAAGCTTTTTGATGTTCTCGGCCCACGCTACAAAGAACGTCAGGGCGGCTATGTGCGTATCCTGCGTGCTGGTTTTCGCTACGGCGATATGGCCCCAATGGCCATTATAGAATTCGTTGACCGCGACCCAGAAGCCAAGGGAGCAGGTGACAAAGCACGGGTTGCAGCCGAAGAAACGCTCGAAGACTAAAGCCCTCGTTTTAAACGGTAAAATGAAACCCTTGCAGCTGTCTGCGAGGGTTTTTGCATTATTTGGGAAATGGCTGGCTTGTCATATGTATTCCAAACCTCCATATCTGAAACAGTATAACAGGAGGTGGCGGTGATCCAGCGTTGTATTAGTTTAATTTTGATTGTGGTTTTGGGCGGGCCTTTTGCAGCAAATGCTGATACTCAAGTGCCGTCTTCAAAGTCTGAAATTACTTTAAGTTTTGCGCCACTGGTGAAAAAATCTGCGCCGGCGGTGGTAAATATCTATGCACAACGCGTAATCGAAGCCCGTATCAGTCCTTTTCAAAATGATCCCTTTTTTGGCAATTTTTTCAAAGATTTTGGAAACAGGCGCCCACAGGTGCAAAACTCACTAGGATCAGGTGTTATTCTGAGTAAAGACGGCATTGTGGTTTCAAATTATCATGTTGTTGCCGGTGCTACCGACATTCGGGTTGTGTTAAACGATGGACAGGAGTTTTCTGCCAAACCGCTTTTGAGTGATGAGCAAAGCGATTTAGCGGTTCTTAGAATCGACACACCAGCACATCTTCCGTTTTTGAATTTAAGGGATAGTGAAACAGTCGAAGTTGGTGAGTTGGTGCTGGCGATTGGCAACCCGTTTGGAGTTGGCCAAACCGTCAGCAGTGGTATCGTTTCAGGCCTTGCACGTTCTGGGGCTGCTCAGGGCAGTGGTCGGGGTTACTTTATTCAAACCGATGCTCCGATAAACCCAGGCAATTCTGGCGGTGCATTGGTTGATACCTCAGGGCTGTTGATAGGGATAAATACCTCTATTTTAACGCGTTCAGGAGGATCAAACGGAATTGGGTTTGCCATTCCAGCCAGCTTAGTGCGCCAGTTTGTGCTGCAAGCCAAGGCCGGATTTAGCGGGTTTCAAAGACCTTGGGCAGGTATGTCTGGGCAACCCTTAACTCCAGACCTCGCAAAGGGGCTGGGTCTTGATCTGGCGGCGGGCATGGTCATTATAGCCTTGCACGAGCTTAGCCCCTTTCGCGTTGCCGGTTTTAAAGTTGGGGATGTGGTGGCTGCAATTCAGGGTCAAGCTGTCACAACGCCGGCTGAAATGATGTATCGCTTATCGGTTGCAGGCATTGGGACGCATGCGGATGTCACACGAGTGAACTCCGAAGGGCGCACTGATATTTTGGTTGAGCTTGCCACTGCCCCTGAAAATCCACCGAGGGAAATCATTCAATTTGATCGCCGTAGTTTCTTTCCGGGGCTCATTATTAGTTCGATTAATCCTGCTGTTCAGGCAGAATTGCAATTGCCGTGGGATAGCAAAGGGCTCATTGTTATTGAGCCGGGTCCATTAGCGGTGCGCATTGGGTTGAAAACAGGTGACATCATCCGTGAAGTAAATGGACGAAAGGTACAAACGGGCAATGATATTGATGATTTTCTTGGGGAAAATAACCGCCGTGGAGAAATCTTAATTCAACGCGGACCCCGCCAAATTAAGTTAAGGTTTCGATTGTGAATGATCTATTCGAAACCTCTGNTCNAGCCGATATTAAACTTCAGCCGCTAGCAGAGCGGTTGCGGCCAAAATTAGTTGATCAAGTTATTGGCCAGTCCCAAATTCTTGATGCTGATGCACCACTAGGCGCGATGTTGGGATCGGGCAAACTTGGTTCGATCATCTTCTGGGGCCCGCCAGGGGTTGGCAAAACGACTTTGGCGCGACTATTGGCAGATCAAACAAACCTGCATTTTGAACAGATTAGTGCTATATTTACGGGTGTTTCGGACCTGAAACGTTGTTTTGAAGCAGCTAAAATTCGGGCTAATAATGGGCGTGGGACCTTGTTGTTTGTGGACGAAATCCACAGGTTCAACAAAGCCCAGCAAGACGGATTTTTGCCCTATATGGAAGATGGTACTATTTTGTTGGTTGGTGCAACCACCGAAAATCCATCATTTGAATTAAACGCTGCGCTCTTGTCCAGAGCGCAAGTGATGGTGCTTTCACGGCTATCAGAGGCAGAGCTTGGTGATCTTCTGAAAAGGGCGGAAANGGAATTGGGTGTCAGTCTTCCGATCAGTGANNAAGCGCGCCCGATGTTAATTTCCATGGCGGATGGTGATGGCAGAGCCTTGATCAATTTAGTCGAACAAATTGCTAGTTGGCAGTTAGACGGCGAATTAACTTTGGATGATCTACAAAAGNGGTTGACGCGAAGAGCATCCAANTACGACAAATCTGGNGAAGAACACTATAATCTGATTTCGGCACTTCATAAATCTGTCAGGGGATCTGACCCTGATGCTGCAATTTATTGGCTTGCCCGCATGNTTGAGGGTGGCGAGGATCCACGCTATTTGGCGAGAAGAATTCTGCGAATGGCTGTAGAGGACATAGGGCTTGCAGACCTAGAGGCGCAAAATATTTGCATACAGGCTTGGGAAACATATGAGCGCCTTGGTAGCCCCGAGGGTGAGCTGGCGATCGCTCAGGCTGTTATATATTTGGCTTTGGCGCCTAAATCCAATGCTGGTTATGTTGCTTATAAAGCCGCTCGCTCATTGGCCAAGANATATGGATCAGAGCCNCNACCNTTGCATATTCGAAATGCCCCCACCGCGCTGATGAAACAGCAAGGATATGGNGAAGGGTATGCCTATGATCACGATGCAGAGGACGGGTTTTCGGGGCAGAATTATTTTCCGGATCAACTGGACCGTCCGTCTATTTACCAACCAGTTGAACGAGGGTTTGAACGTGAATTGCAAAAACGGGTTCAATATTTCAACAAGCTGCGTGAAAAGCGTAACCCAAAGCCCTAAGCCTTAGCTTGACAAATTCGCGGCAAAGATTGATGGACTGCCNATGAGTTATTTAATAGTTTCTATGGGTGGCGCTATTGGGGCTTTGCTACGTTTTGTAGTGGGGCAGCATGTGGCATTTCCTTTTGGCACTTTATCGGTCAANATTANTGGNTCATTNTTAATGGGATTGGGCTTTGTCTGTCTGGCGTCNCGGTTTGACGACCGTTTGACCTTATTGCTCATGACTGGTGTGCTCGGTGGTTTCACCACATTCTCGGCATTCTCGCTTGACGCTTTCCGCCTTTATGAGGCCGGGCGCGGTCTGTTTGCTTTGGGCTATGTCGGTNTAAGCGTTATTGGGTCTTTGGCCGCAGTTATGTTGGGAGTNCAAATAATGCGGGTGGTAACGTCATGAGCGGAGTTGAGCATATTGTCGTTTCCCCAGAGGATGGGGGCCAAAGACTGGACCGCTGGCTCAAGCGTAGGTATGAGTTTGTTGGCCAAGCGCGCATCGAAAAAATGTGCCGCAAGGGTGAGCTGCGTATTGATCGCTCACGTTGTAAAGCCGCAAGTCGCATAGAAGTGGGTCAAGTGATACGTATACCCCCGATGCCTCAGGAAAGTGGCTCGGATCGGCCGATCGAACCGNGGGTAATTTCATCAGAGGATACCAAGCTCATACAGGCAGCAGTGATCTATAAAGATGATTATCTGATTGTTTTAAATAAACCGGCTGGTTTGCCAACGCAGGGCGGCAGTAAACAAAAGCGCCATGTGGATGGCATGTCCGNGGCATTGCGTTTTGGCAATGAGGAAANGCCAAGATTGGTGCACCGGCTGGATAAGGATACCTCTGGGGTTTTAGTAATGGCGCGGACGCGCAAAGTTGCGCAAGCTCTTACCGAAGCCTTCCGCCATCGCGAAACGCGCAAAATTTACTGGGCGGCTGTGGCGGGTGCACCAAGCCCTAAAATGGGCACTATCAAATATGCCTTGAGAAAAGCACCCGGGCGAAGCAGTAGGGGAGAGGGTGAAAAGATGCAGTGCATTCATCCTCGAGATTTGGCGCAATTTGACGATGCAAAGCGGGCAACAACTGACTATGCCGTCNTAAATGAGCTGGCAAAACGGGCAGCATGGGTGGCTTTATCACCGATCACGGGCCGAACCCATCAATTGCGGGTGCATATGGCAGAAATTGGNCATCCCATTATTGGCGATGGAAAGTACGGTGGTTCAGGGCAAGAAAACCTTGGTGATGGCTGGGGTGCACAGTTAGGCGGAGACATAAGCCGCAAGCTCCATCTTCATGCCCGATTTATTTCTTTTCAACATCCTGCAACACGCAAGATTGTCAGTTTTACTGCCACGTTGCCCCGCCATATGTCAGAAACTTGGTCTACTTTTCAGTGGGTTTCGAATGACGTACCTAATGATCCATTTGAGGTAGTATAGTCATTGGACGCAAAACAATACCTAGTATTGTTTGATGTCGATGGCACTTTGGTTGATAGCCAATTGCAAATCATGGATGCAATGAAGGACGCATTTATGGCAATAGATCATCCAGTGCCAACACGTCAGGATATCCTATCCATTGTTGGGCTTTCCCTGCCAGATGCATTTTCTCAATTGCTCACAAATAAACCGCAACACATCCAAGAACGGTGTGCCGAAATCTATAAGTTGGCCTTTGCAGAAGCGCGCGCCAAAGGAGCAAAGCCCCGATTTTATCCGGGTGTTTATGAGGTATTAGCTGAATTGTATAGACGCCCAAATTATATCCTTGGGATTGCAACTGGAAAATCGCGTCGAGGTTTGACTGCCTTGCTTGACAGCTACGAGATTGCGCCTTGGTTTGTCACGGCGCAAGTTGCGGATGACCATCCTTCTAAACCAAATCCATCAATGATAAAGACAGCTATGAGAGAGGCTAATGTTGACCGAAATTGCACTGTTATGATCGGGGATACGAGTTTTGACATAGACATGGCAAAATCAGCAGGAGTTTTTGCAATTGGCGTCGGTTGGGGGTATCACCCACACACCAAACTGGCCGCAGCAGATATGCTAGTCCATCAGGCGACTGATTTGTTGGGCGCAATAGAAAACCTATTGAGAGAGTGAAAAATGTCGGAATGGAAGCCAAAGCGGTTTTGGCAGGATGTTTCAATTTCAAAAGTTGGAAATGGTTATTCTGTTTTATTAGACGGCCGGGGGGTTAACACCCCGGCAAAAGCCCCCCTCATTTTGCCGACGCTACAATTGGCAAAGGCAATTGCCGCAGAATGGAGTGCCCAAGGTGAAGTTCTTGATCCCGCAGCTATGCCCTTTACCGGGGCTGCAAATGCGGCTTTGGATAAAGTGACAGATCAATTTCAAGAAGTCGCTGAGTTGGTTTCAGCCTACGCAGAGACAGATCTATTTTGCTATCGAGCAGAGGCACCGCGCGAGCTTGTCGAAAGGCAACAGAGGGCTTGGGATCCAATGTTGAACTGGTCAAGAGATGCTTTGAATGCGCCGCTGAATATAGCCCATGGGGTTATTTTTATCCACCAACCACTGCAATCGATCAAGGCGTTACGATCCTGCATAAATAAATTTAATCCGTTTGAGTTGACGGCTCTTTATGATTTGGTTGGTTTGTCAGGATCATTAGTGGCGGGACTTGCGGTGGTTGAAGGTCATGAAACCCCAGAGTCAGTTTGGGATATTTGCCAAGTTGATGAAATCTGGCAAAAAGAACAGTGGGGTCAGGACGAAATAGCGGAAGAGTTGACGCGAGGCAAACGCACGAAATTCTTGCAAGCTTTCAATTTCTACACATCTTTGGGTTGAATTTGGCCATTTTGCAATAAACTTGGTTTATTTTGTCTGGCTCAAACATCAATTTAAAGAATAGATTACTTGACGTTCTGTCATAATTTTGACCAAAGTGGAACACTGTGTGGAGGGAATTCTGTCTATTCAAATACAAATTGAAAGAAGTCCCCATAATCGGAGCACTGGAAGGAAGATGTTTTGAATTTCAGTGTCAATGAACCTATGGTTCAAACCAACAGCTTCAAATCAGAGGCTGAAAATCAGGAAGAGGGTAAAATGAAAAAATCTTTTGTTCTTGGCACGCTGGCCGTCGCAGGTCTGGCGGCCGGTGCAGCAGCGGCAGGTACGTTAGACGACGTAAAAGCGCGCGGCACATTGAACTGCGGCGTTTCAACCGGTTTGGTGGGCTTTGCAGCCCCAGATGCCAGCGGTGAATGGAGCGGTTTTGACGTAGGCGTTTGTCGCGCCGTAGCGGCCGCAGTTTTGGGCGATGCCCAAGCGGTTGAGTTTGTTCCAACCACTGGTAAAACACGCTTTACAGCTTTGGCTTCTGGCGAAATTGATATGCTGGCGCGGAACACGACTTGGACCTTTAGCCGTGATGTTGACCTAAAATTCGAATTTGTCGGCGTAAACTACTATGACGGTCAAGGCTTCATGGCTCCTGCGGATCTGGGCGTTTCATCAGCTGCAGACCTTGATGGTGCCACTGTTTGTATCCAAACTGGAACCACGACAGAGTTGAACTTAGCAGACTTCTTTCGTTCAAACAACATGAGCTACGAGCCAGTTCCAATCGAAACCAACGCAGAAGCACAGCAACAGTATCTGGCTGGCGCCTGTGATGTTTTCACAACTGACGCATCCGGTCTGGCTGCAACCCGTGCAACTTTTGAAAACCCAGGCGATCACGTTCTGATGCCTGAGATTATCTCAAAAGAGCCTCTTGGTCCTCTTGTGCGCCATGGCGATAACAATTGGGGTGATGTAGTCCGCTGGACACTTAACGCTCTGATTACTGCAGAAGAGCTTGGTGTGACATCTGCAAACCTTGAAGAGATGTCAGCTGGCACCAATAATCCTGAGATCAATCGCCTTTTGGGTACAGAAGGTACACTTGGCGCGATGCTTGGTCTTGATGGTGACTGGGCCAAACGGGCAATCATGGTTGGCGGCAACTATGGCGAGTTGTTTGAAGCCAACATTGGTGAAGCGACACCAATCGGTCTTGCACGAGGCTTGAACGCTCAGTGGACAGATGGTGGTCTAATCTACTCTCCACCTTTCCGTTAAGTTAAAATTATAGAGGGCGCGGTATTTACTGCGCCCTTTTTTCAAAATTAAAGCCTGCTTGCGGTGTGCAAAAAGATTGGCTGAACCACAGGGATCATATTTATGGCGACGTTAACCGACCCTGATAGGGAGTCGTTTAAGCTTTCGATGCTTCTCTACGACACACGGTATCGATCTATGACCATTCAGGTCATTGCGATGATTGGCTTTGTAAGTATAGTTTTCTGGTTGATTTCAAATACAGTCACCAATCTTAATAACTTAGGGAAGCCAGTTGAGTTTGGTTTTCTTTTTGAGCCTTCTAGCTATGATATCAATCAAAGACTGGTTGAATATAATTCGCGTGACTCGCACCTAAGAGCTTCTTTCGTCGGTGTATTAAATACGCTGGTTGTGGCGTTCCTAGGATGCATAACCGCGACGATCATTGGAGTTTTTGTCGGCGTTGCCCGCCTGTCAAAAAACTGGCTCGTTGCTAGGATTATGACTGTTTACGTTGAAGCCTTTAGAAATGTTCCTGTTCTGCTTTGGATTGTTCTGGCTATGGCAGTCCTGATTGAAGGGTTACCTGCGCCGAAAGCCTTCCGAGGCGAAAATGCCACAGCTTCTTTGGAATTGTTTGACAGTGTCGCGCTTACCAATAGAGGCGTATACGTTCCTGAACCGCTTTTTTCTAACGGCATTGGCGATGTGGCACTCTTTGGCCAATCCAGCTTGCGGTTTAGCGTGAGTCTTGATCTTTTCCTAATAATTGCAGTTCTTATCGCATCTTTTACTGTGTCGGCTTGGATAAAAAGACGGGCGAACAGGATACAAGATGCGACGGGCGATAGGCCGACCACTTGGTATCTTAGGCTTGGGGTCATTATTTTGCCAATTGCATTCGTGCTTTGGGTGCTTGGGTTTCATTTGGGATACCCGGAACTTAAAGGCTTTAATTTCAAAGGTGGAACCCACCTTCGTAACTCGCTGATTGCTCTTTGGCTGGCGTTGTCGTTGTACACTGCCGCGTTTATCGCCGAGATCGTCAGAGGCGGCATCTTGGCAATCTCAAGGGGCCAGACAGAAGCGGCGGCCTCGTTGGGACTACGCCCAAATCGAATTATGAATCTTGTGGTTTTGCCGCAGGCGTTACGTGTGATTATACCTCCGCTTATCTCAAACTACCTAAACCTTACAAAAAACTCATCTCTGGCGATTGCTGTTGGCTATATGGATGTAACTGGAACGCTTGGCGGTATCACTTTGAACCAGACAGGGCGAGAATTGGAATGTATCCTGCTTCTAATGTTGGTGTATCTTACGATATCACTTTCAATCTCGGCTGTGATGAACTGGTATAACAATAGCGTTAAATTGGTGGAGCGGTGATATGAGTGATAAGGCTTTCGTTCGGCGTGAAATCATTGATGAGCAGACACCTCCATTAACGGCTTTTGGATTGGTAGGTTGGCTCCGAGAGAACCTGTTTTCAAACTGGTTTAATGCAATTTTGACATTTATTTCGCTCTATTTTATCTGGTACGTTCTGTCAGGCGTAGTGCCTTGGATATTCCTTTCAGTATGGAATGCCGGTTCTTTGTCAGAATGCCGAGAAATAGCAATCGAAACTTGGGGAGATAGCCATGGTCATGCTTGTTGGGCGGTGATCAACGATCGTTGGATTCAGCTTTTGTTTGGGTTTTATCCTTCCGAGCTCTACTGGCGACCTATTTTAGCTTTTATTTTATTGCTTATTTCGCTTGCGCCGGTGCTTTTTACGGGTGCACCCAAAAAGATTTTTTATCTAACTGCAGTGTATCCCTTTTTATTGCCGTGGTTAATGTGGGGTGGGTCCTTGTGGGCATCTGTGTCGGCTCTTTCGGGTTTTGCCGTGGGGTATATCATAGTTCGCTACACGTCTGAAATCGTGGGGCAGTTAGGCTCGGTTATACTGTCGATTATAGGTGCAGTAGTTTGGTGGCTGTACATTGGCCCCATACTTCTTTCACAGGGTATAGGAACGATCTTACCACTCGCTTTAGAACCAGTCATAAGCCGAGACTTTGGTGGATTTATGCTGGCTCTCCTAATCGGTGTTGTTGCGATTGGGTGCTCATTGCCAATCGGAATTGTGCTTGCTTTGGGACGGCAGTCTGACCTATTGATCCTAAAAACAATTTCAGTTTGGTTCATTGAGTTTATTCGTGGGGTTCCTTTGATCACTCTGCTTTTTGTTGCCTCGACCTTGCTGAATATTTTCATGCCTCCTGGAACCAATTTTGACATCATTCTCAGGGTTATGATTATGGTAACGCTCTTTGCCTCTGCCTATATGGCTGAAGTCATTCGGGGGGGCCTGGCTGCCTTACCGCGAGGGCAGTTTGAAGGGGCTGACAGCCTCGGTTTGAACTACTGGCAAGCGCAGCGGCTTATCATTATGCCGCAAGCCCTTAAGATTTCTATCCCAGGAATCGTGAGCACCTTTATTGGCGTATTTAAAGATACCACTCTGGTTTCAATTATCGGCTTGATGGACCCATTAGGGCTGTCTCAAGGTATTCGCGCCAACGCTAAATGGAATGGCATCTACTGGGAACTTTTCGCTTTTATCGCGTTCCTGTTCTTTATCGTGTGCTTTTTAATGTCTCGTTACTCAATGTATCTAGAGCGCAAGCTCCAAACAGACCACCGCTAAGGAGATCAAGAAATG
>PBSX01000085.1 GCA_002726375.1 Marinovum sp. | reverse complement strand
CGAGCCTGGTATTGCAAGCATTCCCGCCGAAAGTGCCGATGCCGTGACTGACCGCCTAATGCAGCCTATTTTGGCAGAATTAGCACTGAACGAAGGGGACAAAGTCGCTGTACTAGTCAACGGTCTTGGGTCAACTACTTTGCTAGAACTGTATCTGTTACATCGCCGAGTAGCAAAGGTTTTGGACGCGCAAAAAGTTGCGATACATCACAGTTGGGTCGGTGAGTATTGCACCTCATTGGAAATGGCTGGGGCCTCTGTGTCTTTGATGAAACTTGACAAAGACTTACAGCGTTGGCTGGATCATCCTTGTGATACGCCTGCGTTGCGCGTTGGTACAGGTCAAAATACTGTTAAACAGCCTGTAAGACACACTTCTAGACAACATGCTCATATCAAGGAACCGAAAAAACGTGATAAATCCGGGCTTGACCGCTCAGGTCAAATTACACCGGACGTGTTTCGAGACATGATGGCTGCCTCGGCAGAGGCTATTTTCTCCCAACGAAATTACTTATGTGAACTGGACGGAGATCTTGGCGACGGGGATCATGGCATCACAATGGAAATTGGTTGGAAAGCAGCCTTGGCTTTGGTTGAGCAAACCGACCACACAGCCACAATCTCAGAACTTTGCGAAGGCATCGGCCAAGCTTTCCTTGATGCGGTTGGAGCATCGGTTGGACCCCTTTATGCATCCGGTTTCAACGCAGCGGGCGAAGCGGTCGGCGATCGCCTAAACCTTGATGCCCGGGCAATGATCGCTTGGTTAGATGGTATGGCACAAGGCATCACAGCGCGCGGTGGAGCCGCCGTAGGTGACAAAACGATGATCGACGCCTGGGAACCTGCCATTGCGGCTGCGACAATAAGATTTGAACAGGGCGCGTCGGTCGGGGACTGTCTGATGGCCGGAGCGCAGGGTGCTTCCACCGGGGCCAACGCAACAACGCAGATGCAAAGTAATCGCGGAAGATCCAAAAAACTTGGCAAACGATCAATCGGGCACAAAGATCCCGGGGCCGCTTCTGCTGCGATCATGATTACAGCTTGGGCTGAAACTGTGCAATCGCTCTAGCGGTGCGACGGGCCTGCACGCTCACACAAAACCCAATTGTTTTTCTTGTCATCCTTTAAACAAAATCCGCACTACCAGACGACTGACCCTCGGGATCAAAGTAAGCATACAGGGATCCCCGTCTATTTTGGCGCGATTTGATCTGCGGTAATTGCGCGAGGTCGGCGATTTGGTCAGCGCATTATGAGGGTTTTGATGGTGAACAAAGTGAATCCCGAAGGCTGGCTTGCCTGGGTGCTGAAGCGCATCGAGGATCATCCAGCGAACCGCATCAACGATCACATGCCGTGGGCCTTTCAGGACATGATCAACGCTCAAAACGCCGAGGCCGAGGCAAAAGACGCCGCTTGATCCACGGCTGCGTTGATGCTTACCGCAAACCAGAGCCGCCCAAGGAAGAGCGCTAGTTGGGGCCGCAATCGTACACGCCCGATTTCAAATGGAATTGCGTAGCTGGGCAGGCAGCTTCTTCGATTTGATGAAGTCTCTGGCGCGGGGGGCTGGATCGCCAAAAGACTGATCTGGCCCAAGGTGTTTGCGTTTGTTGAGCGCAGTCGTGTCGAGCAACGGAAAGTCGANNTTCTCAATATTGGCTTGCCATCCACAGTAGCAATCTTGGTGACCTTTCCAATATCGTGACAAGAGTTTTTCACCAAGCACATATCCATGATAATCAAACNNTATCAATCCATTGGTCACGTACATATGGGTNNCACTGAAGCCCTCGTTGGGAATNATCCATTCACCGTAAAAGCCTTCGAAAGGGCGTTCTTCGAGGAACGCACCAGTTAAGATATGACATGCACCAAAACCAAAGAAAATTCGATCTGGTTGTCGCCAACGTCTTTCAGGATACTTTTTCATGCCGGGAATGGGCCAGCACATTCTGGTAGTCNATCATTTTTATAGGTTGCTTTCGAGCATCCATGCGTACGTTTCACACTCACGTCTGGCGCTAACGATCACAGCGAGATTAATGCATTTTAAAATACTTCATGAGGTTTCATATTTTTTGAGAGTTTCTGTCGAATTGGTGGGAAATTGGTGTGGCGCGTCGTCTTCGTAATATTCTACTTTAACAAGGTTGCGCAGTGAATCTCTAAAACCATTTGGGGTACTTTTTGTTGGGAAAGTTATCTCTTTGTCGACCAAAANCTTTCGAATAACGGCCAACTCATAAAGCTTCATTGTTTTAATCTCAAGTTGTAGATTGTCTCGCTGATTTCTCAAAGCTNTAATTTCATTATCTTTTTTATACTGCCAAACCACCCACCCAGCGATAGCGGAAGATGTCACCAAGCCGATAAAAATTTGGACAATCTGTATCCACTGATCAAAGCCCCAACTCGACATATTTTTAACCTCAAAATTTTTTAGCAACATTACGGAAAATTATGTTCAAATCAACAACCTCTCTCGGCTTACCTACAGCCAGCGACCCCTTAAGCGACTTTTGCAAGTTCCTCTTCACTTGCTGGCAGCATCTCAACTTATCAGTCCCTACCCCGGTTCAGTGCGNCATCGCGACCACCTGCAACATGGTGACACGCGGATGGTCATTGAAGCATTCAGGGGAGAGGTGGCGAAAGAAGGATCCCCGTTGCAGATCGCCCGTATAANCATAANCCACCAGCCCATATTCGGTTTAATTGCCCCAATTGATGATTTCAGCCTCATCGGTGAAACTTTGCAACGCCGCCACCGGACCAAAAATTCATCTTTGATGCATCGGGCACATTGGCTAGCACCTTTTTGGCGGATAGAAATTCTTAATCATCCGGACGTATGCCGCACAGTTTTNGCTGAGCGACACGCGACAGAGCATCGTCAACAAGCGCNGCAACCTTATCACGGGTCTNGACATTGACCAGCGGCCCNACATCGACCGAAGGGNCGAGCCCATCCGTTATTTTCAGCGTNGCCAAACCTGCGGTAAACTTTTCAACAAATTGCGTTTCGACCGAAGCGTGCAGATAGATCCTGTTCACCGCGGTGCAGGCCTCGCCAAGATCGCGCCTCTTTGCAACCATCAGTCCATCAGTCCATCAGTCCATCAGCCGAAGCACCAGCATCGTCAGCGGCGTTTCAAAGGCCGGCCTGAACATAACCAAAATTCCCGCAACCAGGTCAAATTATCTACATCCAACCCACAAAATACTGAGACTTAACAACTAGGCGGCTTGCAAGAGCTTCGACAGATCAACCATACCGACAACATGACAATAGATCATATTGATGATCTCCAGTTCTTTCTCNTGAAGATCCATCGTGGCAGCCGCACAAGCGTCGTGCACGACAACCACGCCAAAACTTTCGTCAGCCAATGACCGAACAGTTGAACTGACACATTGGTCAGTGAAAATACCTGAAACAATCACATCGGTGATACCAATATTATGCAACATCAACCTCAAATTGGTGCCGGTCAATGCGCTATCAGTGGTTTTAGTCACCACAATTTCGTCGCCCTGCGGGGACAACTCCNGCACCAACTGACTATCTTTGCGGTTTTTGGGCAACAATAAATAGTTGAATCCCGGTTTCTTCTGACTAAGAGACCGGTCGCGTCCATCTTGCGTCTGACAGGCAATCCGGGCNAAGATCACCTCGATCCCCTCATCCCGCGCCCAGTCCAGCAGCTTTGCATTATTGGGGATGACGATGTTGTTCATCCGTTCATAAAACGGTTGCCAACGCGCGGCTTCAGCCGGGTCATCATCAGGCTCAAGATAGGTGTTCTGGATGTCGATTACTAAAAGCGCCGTACGCTTACGCTCCAGCACAATNTCATCCGGGTCAGCAGCGGTTTCATAGTAAAAACTGCGATAAGCTTTTTTCCAGTCATTCATTTGGTGTCTCCAACGTACCGCTGATCCTGTNCATCCAAGCCTGCCCCAAACGAGCGGTTGTGGCGGCAAATCCGGGCGCCAATTCTTGCGGCTCAGGCGCTTCGATATGGCTACCAATCCAAGCGAGAAGAGCCATGCGGCGCAGCATCACAAANGTATCAATCTCGGCCTCTTCCTCAGCGGACAAAGTACGCACCGAACGGTAACCTCGCACCCACGCGGCCTTAAGATCGGGGATGCGCGGATCATCTTCAATAAAGCTGATAGCGGCAGCAAAATCGTACAGAAACCACCCCCAACCACAATCGTCAAAATCGATNAGCCGAGTGCCATCCCCTGCGACCAACAAATTTGCCAGCCGCATATCAGCGTGGATCAGATTAAACCGCGTCTCTGCCTTACCAAAAGTCGTCAGCCGGCTGCGGATTGTGGCCTCAATCTGCTCAAGCACAGGTTTGACTGTCCCGTCCACCTCAGGCGCAACACGCCAATCGCCCCACGTCGGCGCTTCGCCAAACACAGTATTCACATCCCATGTTAGCCGTTCAAAATTATTGGGTTTTTGCCAGCCCAGCACGTGATCATGGCAGCGCGCGGCAATAGCCCCCAATTCCTCGTAGTCATCTGACATATCACCGCTTTCATCCGGTGCTTCACCTTCTATGAATTGAAACAAAACCAGATAACGCGGATCGTTCAGACCCTCTACGCGTGCTTCTTGAATAGGATCTCCGTTTTTACCCAAGTAGAAACCCGGAGTGGTCACTATCCCAGCAGCGTCCAAGGCTTCCAACCAGTCCAACTCACACTCGATCGCCCGGTGCGAATGATAGTTCTCACGGTGCACCCGCAGGATAGATTTATACCCGCCCGGCGCTTCCACCAAATACGTCGCGTTCTCCGACACATTGATCAACCGCGCGGTAGCGGCGGCCGGAATATCCCATAGCGACAGGGACTGGTTTGCCAAGGTTTCTAGATAGCCCAGCAGCTCTTCAAGCGGCATATCAGTTCCGGCCATTGTGTTCTCCCGGTTTGGATCTCAGATTTCCTCAAGTGCTTCGAGCGATTCAGGCAGAGTTTGCCCACCGTCCACGATGATCTGCTGGCCGGAGATATAGCTAGACTCATCCGAGGCGAAAAAAAGCGCCGCATTACCAATATCCTCGACATCGCCCAGCCGTTTCAGCGGGATCGAATTGGCCATGGTTTTTAGATAATCCTCACCCAAATCCTGTAGGCCTTCGGTGTAGATGTTGCCTGGCATCACCGCGTTGATTGTGGTGTTGTAGCGCGCCAGCTCCATCGCAGCGGTTTTCAGAAAGCCAAGCTGGCCGGATTTGGACGCNCCGTAATGTGTCCAGCCNGGATAGCCTGTAACCGGCCCGGTGATTGACGAGGTCAGCACCACCCGGCCTTTACCTGCTTTCTCAAAGTGTGGGATCGAAGCTTTAACACACAGGAACGAGGATTTAAGATTAACAGCCATTACCTGATCCCATTCGACGGGGTCCATGTCGATCATCTTNGTTTGCGGAAAAGCACCNGCATTGGCGCACATCACATCCAGCCCGCCTTGGGCCTTTGCCGCNCTATCGACCATCGCCTGAACCGANGCCCAATCGGACACATCACACACCTCATACCGCGTATCACCACCGATTTCACCGACCGCAGTTTTCAGGTCTTCCTCGTTACGGGCAGCGATAGTCAGCTTGACGCCTTGACGTGCAAACACCTGCGCGATACCGCGACCAATTCCCTTTGATCCACCCGTGACGATGACGCTTTTACCTTTGAGTGATGTGAACATGTTGAGTTCCTCCAAGTTAGATATTGTTTTCAATTTGAGCTGCGCGGCTTTCGCGGTTAGCCCGTATCAGCCAAGACACCGAAAGCGCGATCAGGATCAGCAGAAACGACCCCACAACCGACATGACCCCAAGAGTGGGCACAAGCGGCGAATACCCCGANACCATCTTGGCGTAGAGCCATTCCGGCAACGTGCTATCCGCCCCAGTGGTAAACAGGGACAGCGGGAAATTCCCCCAGCTNAGCAAAAACGCAAACAGTCCCGCCGAGACCATACCGGGCATCAGCAGCGGCAATGTGATCTCGCGCANGATGGTCCAGGTGTCGGCTCCCATGTCACGTGCTGCTTCTTCCAGAGCGGGATCAAAGCTGTATGCGCGAATAGAGACAATCAGCGTNGCAATTGGCGCTATCCAGACCAGATGCGCCACCACCGCCGTTTTCCACGTGGGGATGATCCCCAACGAGTTGAACCACATTAACAGCGCCAGTCCCAACACGGTTTGTGGAAAGAATATTGGCAGCAGGATCAGTTTTTGGAATGTCGTGCGGTAACGCCATTGATAACGCGCAAAGGCCAGTGCACCAAAGAAAGCTATCACCACCGATATGATCGTCACCAGCACCGCAACCGACAGAGAAGTGACCAGCAAGTTGCTGACTGTGCTGCTGTCCAAAGCCTCACCGTACCACTTAGTCGAGTAACGCTTGATTGGAAAGCTGAGGTAACGCGCCTTCGAAACCGAGGCGAAAGCCACAGATACCAAAGGCAGGTACAAAAAGAAAATCACGAGAATTCCATATACATAAAGCACGATGCGGGTAGAGCGGGAGGTGGCCATCAGCGTTTCCTGCCCATAATGGCATCTAGATCAACCTTGCCCACGCCAAAGAGTGCAAGTCCGCCTATAATGGCGATCAAGATCATCGACAGAGCCGATCCAAGAGGCCAGTTCTGGCCAAAAGTGAAGGCAGTTTCGATATCATCAGCAATGGCAATGACCGCTTGGCCACCCAGAATTTTGGATTCTGCCAAGGCGCCTGCCGCCAGTACAAAGCTCAAAAGCGAGCCTACCACGATACCAGGGGCCGCCAACGGCACTTCGATCTGCCACAGCACCTGCCAGCGGGTCGCGCCCAGATCATAGGCCGCCTGCCGGGTGTCGTCAGGCACCATTGCAATGCCCTGCGCAAGCGGGAATAACATGAACGGCAGATATACGTAGACCAACCCAAAGATGATGATCCCGACACCGTAAAGCGGACTATCAAAGCCCTCGCCGGTGAAATAGCGCCAATGGCCTTCAATCAATCCGCCCTTCATCAGGGTCAGTACCCAGCCGAATAGGCGGATATTCTCCGAAACGAACAAGCTCATCACCACAGCAATGGTCAGCACCAGCGTGAAGCGGCCAAAAACTTTGGCCATGCCGAATGCGAGCGGCCAGCTGACGACCAGCAAGATCGCGGTGGAGGCCAGAGCCATTCCCAAAGACCACACGAGGGATTTATAGTAGCCTTGGCTAAAGAACGTGGAATAGGCCGTGAAATCAGGCGTATTGGCCAAAGAAAACACCTTGGCCGGCATAATCGAAAACAATGCCACTACAATCAACGGTGCTAGGAACGACATGACGAGCACAACCGTCAAAGGCAGCGCAGTCAAGATACCAAGTTTGCGATCCAGCTTGTTCATGTGGCGCCGCCAATAAAATGGGTGGCCTCGGCATTAAACCCTACAGTGACCTTATCGCCTTCGCGCGCGGTTAGTCGGTCCTCGCGTAGCTTTTCGACCGTAACAATTCCCTCGGGCGTTTTAAGCTCGTATTGGATACGTGAACCCAGAGCATATTCGCCATGGAATATACCGGTCAAGGTGAAATCATGGCTATTGCTACCCTCCGCAAAACCCATATATTCTGGGCGCACCATGAGCAAGCCCCGGCTGTTTGAAGCCACTGCCTCCAGTTTTGTCGAGGGGCTGATTTTTAGAACATCGCTCGATAAGGCGCCTTTGGCGTCCGATGCCAGCGCAAACAAATTCACTTCGCCCATAAACTCGGCCACAAAACGGCTGACAGGCTTGCCGTAAATTTCATCGGCAACGGCAATCTGTTCAAAACGACCATCTTTCATGATGGCAATCCGGTCCGACATTACCATTGCCTCTTCCAGCGAATGGGTGATATAAACAAAGGTCTTGCCGGTTCGAGCGTGCAGGTCCTTCAGTTCCTTCTCAAGCGCCTTGCGCAGACGGTAATCCAGCGCTGACAGAGGTTCGTCAAAAAACAGGATTTCAGGGTCAAACGCCAAGGCGCGGGCCAAGGCAACCCGCTGCCGCTCGCCGCCGGAACACTGCGAAATCCGTTTGTCATAATAGTCCCGCGGCAAACGCAGCAGATCCAGAAGTTCCAGTGCACGGGCGCGGCGATCTGCAGGAGAATCTTTGCGTAACTTCAGCGGGAATTCGATATTTTCACCCACGCTCATATGCGGGAACAAAGCCAACGACTGAAAAACCATGCAGGTAGGGCGAAGGTTAGCAGGGGTCTGGTCAATCCGTTGATCTCGCAACAAAATTTGTCCCGAGGTCACATCATCCATACCTACCAAAAGACGGATCAGTGTGGACTTACCGCTGCCCGAAGGGCCGACGATGGTAAAGAACTCGCCTTCGTTGATCTCAAGGTTGATATTGTCCAACGCAGTGAAATCACCAAACTTTTTGACAATTCCCTGAAGGCGCAAAAGTGCCTGTCCTAGCATGCGCAACCCCTGTTTGCTGGCTCTAGTTTTGATTAGACCGCTCCGGGACAGATTGCACCGGAGCGGTCAGCTTTATGAACGGCGCTCTTGCGTATAGATGTCGATCAGCGCGTCGTAGGATGTCACGACCTGATAATCGAGCGAGCGAGACATTTCCTCTTCAAGGCTATCCATCTGGATGGCGTCCAGTTCGTCCGCATCAAAGAGCGACATAACAGCCGCGTCGCCCATCTGGCTGACAGGGTTATACGTCCCTTCTGTAAATGCCACGGCTTTGGAAATATCAGGCGCTTGAACGAACTCAAGAAAGTCCTCACCAAGGCTGCTTGGATCCGGGTTGTTGACCACAGATGTTAGCTCAACCCAGACAACGCCACCTTTGCCGTCAACCGGACCCGAGTTAGGCGTGATCGCCCGCACCTGCGTGGCCCCGTCAAAGCGGGCTGGCGACGCGGTATAGGTACCGCCGGTAAAATAGGCATCAATCTCGCCATTTATAAGAGCGGTGTTCATCGCCACCAGATCGTCAGTCAGCAATTTGGCCCCGCCAAAGATGGATTTGGCCACGCTGCGGAACTTCTCTTGGTCACCGCCCTCAATGGGGGCAAACGGGTTCAGATCAGCGGTCAGTGCCATGTGCATGACGTTCCAGTTGTCATAGGTTAAAACACCGTAGCGCCCCTTCATCTTTTCATCGAGGAACAGTTTCCACCCCTGATCCTCGGCCATTTCACGGCTGATGACATCGGTGTTCACCACAAAGCTGAACGGGCCATAGCGCTGAGGCATGCCAATCAATTCGCCGTCGCCAGCAAAGGACAAGGGATAATTCTTGAATTCAGGGAGCATCT
>PBSX01000084.1 GCA_002726375.1 Marinovum sp. | reverse complement strand
CATGGGTTGGCATCGATCCGACCCCGCCGTATCCAAGCAATATCAAGGCCGCCATCACCTGCCTTCACCGTCAAATGACAGGGCCGATATGGCCACAATCCTATGCCCGAAAAGCTATGGGTTTGATGGCGATATGTGGGATCATCAAAGGCACGCTTGGCCGAGCCAATCCGGTAGTGGCGTTCGACTTGACGGTTTGCAGATTTAAGCAAATTGAACTCATAGTTGGCAACCATTTAGAGGATGATCCGGATTACGAACCATGGGGGCCATTAGAGTGGCTCATTGAGGCGCTTCAAGACATTGCTTTAACCACAGCTTTTATTGGAATTCTTGTCGTGATTTTCCCAAATTGGATGTCCTATACAGCCGGCACAGTCGTGCAAGCACCTTTCGCGTCGCTTTGGTCCAGCATGCCATCACTCACCGTTATTCTCGGGCTGATGCTGGTGCTTGTTCTCACAATCATCGGAGCGCTTACGCTTCCGTTGTTTTTGATTTTTGGCTTTGTTGTCTTTTTGCTTGGCTATTTGGTCGCGACCTTTGGCATAGGAGTGTATGTGCTGGAAAAATTCGGTAGCTTCGACGGCAGCCGTGTTTTAGAGCGGATTATAGCAGCATTGATTGGCGCAGTTATTGTGTTTGGACTAAGTATGATCCCATTCATAGGCTTTTTCGCCTGTCTCGCTCTTGGCTTTGCCGGCTTGGGGGTTGTGATATGGCCGTTCATCAGCCGTAAACTGCCTTTGGGACCAACATTAAGCTAAGCATTCCTATGGTTTGCCGGTTCAGGATGTGATAGCGACTGCATCCAAGTTTCCAGCAAATCAAAGGCACAAGATGAAAAAGCCCAACTGGGTCATTGAAAAAGAACAATCCAAAAAAGCAGCCAAACAGGAAACTGTTTGGCTGTTTGGCCTGCACGCTGTGCAAGATGCCTTGCTGAATGACCGGCGGACAAGATTGCATCTTATTGTAACGAAAAATGCTGCTGATAAACTTGCCTCAGCAATCGAGGCATCCGGAATGCAGCCCGAAATTAGCGACCCACGCAGATTTTCTGCACCGCTGGATCCTGGATCGGTACATCAAGGTGCCGCGCTTGAGGTCAAACCGCTGAACTGGGGAACGTTAGAAGATGTTGCGCTGGCTAGCGGGCAAGCTGCGCCTCGGCTTGTTCTGCTCGACCAAGTCACAGACCCGCACAATGTCGGCGCAATCTTACGTTCGGCCGAAGTGTTTGGGGCAAACGCTGTGATAGGCACGCAGCGCCACAGTGCGCCCGAAACCGGAGCACTGGCAAAAACCGCAAGTGGTGCACTGGAACGTCAGCCTTATCTTCGTCTGCGAAATTTGGCCGATACCATCCTTCAATTACAATCGATGGGCTATCTTGTTTTTGGATTGGATGGCACGGCAGAAACAACCATTGAAGCCGCTCTGAGCGACCGCCGTGATCGGCCGGTTGCTCTAGTTTTAGGCGCCGAAGGGCCAGGATTGCGGCAACGCACAAAAGAAACGGTTGATGGCTTGGTGCGGATTGACTTTTCGGCCAATTTTGGATCGCTTAATGTTTCAAACGCAGCGGCAGTCGCGCTTTATGCGGCGCGGCCAATATAGGTCAGGTTTCATGGAAGTTTGATTTGGTTTGGTTTGAGAAAAATTTGAAATATATACTCTCTAGCGCATGTGGTTTTTGCAAAAGATTTGACGGGTTTGTGATTATCACCCAAAAAGCGCTCTGGTAAAACCAAATCAGAGCCTCTAAGGGGAGCTCTTAGATACGGAGATAAACATGAGTGAAGAGGCTACAGGTGAGATGACCCCTGACTATCACAATGCCGTCTCTTCGATAGAAGAGATTATTGAAGATGCGCGCAACGGAAAAATGTTTATCTTGGTCGATCACGAAGATCGTGAAAACGAAGGTGATCTGGTCATCCCCGCGCAAATGGCGACCCCGGACGCGATTAACTTCATGGCAACACATGGCCGCGGGCTCATTTGCTTGACCTTAACCAGTGAGCGCATTGACCAATTAGGCCTGCAATTGATGAGCACGCATAATTCATCGCGCCACGAAACTGCGTTCACCATTTCCATTGAAGCGCGCGAGGGTGTCACCACGGGGATATCGGCACATGATCGTGCGCGCACCATATCGGTTGCCATTGATGCCTCAAAAACTGGCGCCGACATAGCGACACCAGGGCATGTTTTTCCGCTGCGCGCGCGCAACGGCGGCGTTTTGGTCCGCGCTGGCCATACCGAAGCGGCGGTCGATGTAAGCCGGCTTGCCGGATTAAATCCTTCAGGTGTTATTTGTGAGATTATGAACGAAGATGGCACAATGTCTCGCCTTCCCGAGCTAGTGTCCTTTGCCCAAAAACATGGCTTGAAAATTGGCACCATCGCCGATCTTATCGCCTATCGGCGCCGGCATGATAATTTGGTTCGGGTGCAAGCCCAAAAAACCATCACCTCTGAGTTTGGTGGTGACTGGTTGATGCGAGTTTACGTCGATGAAACCCATGGCGATGAACATATTGTTTTGTCCAAAGGTGATATTTCAACCGAAGAGCCTGTTTTGGTACGCATGCACGCGATGGATCCACTACTAGACATTGTTGGTGTCGGACCTGATGGCCGTGCAGCAGAGTTTGCCGATGCTATGCATACAGTCGCTCAGGAAGGACGCGGCGTTGTTGTACTGCTGCGCGATACCTCGATGAAAGTAGAAGACAGTGATGCCGTTTCCCCTAAAACACTGCGGCAATACGGATTGGGCGCGCAGATTTTGTCCTCTTTGGGGCTCTCAAAGCTTGAGCTGTTGACCAATTCCCCAACACCCAAGGTCGTTGGGCTGGAAGCGTACGGTTTGGAAATAATCGGCACCCGCAAAATTTTGGAGAAAAAATAATGGCTGGCTCAGAAACGCATTATACCCTTCCCCGCCCAGCTTTGGAAAAGCCGTTAAAACTTTTGCTGGTTGTGGCGCCTTACTACAAAGATATTGCAGATAAGCTGATCGCAGGAGCGACATCTGAAATCACAGCAGCCGGAGGCATTTACGAGGTCGCAGAAGTGCCAGGCGCGCTTGAAATCCCCACCGCCATTGGCATTGCTGAGCGGCTAAAAAGCTATGACGGCTTTGTGGCGCTCGGCTGCGTTATCCGCGGTGAGACAACCCATTACGACACTGTTTGCAATGATAGCTCGCGCGCCCTTACGCTATTGGGTCTACAGGGTTTGTGCATTGGAAATGGCATATTGACGGTTGAAAACCGAACGCAGGCAGAGGTGCGCGCTGACCCCGAAAATCAAAATAAAGGCGGCGGCGCAGCAGCTGCTGCCCTACATCTGATTGCCCTCTCTCGTAAGTGGGGCGCTGAGCGCAAAGGGGTCGGCTTTAAACCTGTGTCAGATGAATTACAGATAGCAAGCGATGGTAGTTCATGACCAAAAGACCTAGCCTTTCTGGCAACCAAAAACGCAAAATGAAATCGGCGAGCCGCCTTTATGCCGTGCAAGCCTTGTTTCAGATGGAACATTCTGATCAAACCTCGGATGCCGTCTGCGAAGAATTCCTAGACCACCGTTTTGGTGCCGATTACGATGGCGCTCAATTTGCCGAGGGTGATGTGGATCTTTTTCGCCAAACCATCGCAAATGCGGTGGAAAATCAAGCCCAAATTGATCAGCTGACCGATCGGGCTTTGGTTGCCAAATGGCCCTTGGGACGCATTGATCCAACCTTACGGGCCTTGTTCCGCGCGGCAGGAGCAGAAATGGTATCAAGCGATGTCCCTCCGAAAGTTGTCATTTCCGAATATGTTGATCTTGCCAACGCGTTTTTTCCTGAGGGCAAAGAGGCAAAGTTTGTCAACGCCGTTTTAGATCACATGGCGCATGACGCCCTGCCCGATAGTTTCTAAATCCGCGCTGCCGTTTTTGCACAGCTTGGAATTTGATTTTTGGTTTTTAAAACCAAGGTTCAATCACCTCATAAATTTGGCAATTTTCTGTTGACGCCGCCAAAAGCCGATTGTAAGCACCGCCTCACGCTCTTAGCAAAAGAGCAGTGGGCGACAGGCCGCAAGGTGTGGCAGGGGACTGTAACTCCCTCGCGGAGACGCACGCTTGGTTCGATTCCAAGGTCGCCCACCACTTTCTTACTTTACCCCACTTTGATTTTTAGAATGTTCTATTTCTGGTAAGGCCTCTTACTCAAACGTTCAGGATACTTGATACTCAAAGGCAATACCGGCAACTTTTGCTCTTATGCAAAACTATTAGGCGCGTGCAGTTCCATGCAGCATTAAAACCTGAGACACGGTTTGGCTAATGCTTTGCAAAGCGCCGCCAATCTCTGCCCTACGCTCTTGGGTGAACCGCCGCACTGGCCCTGTGGCGCCAATGCTAAAGGTGGGGCCAATGGCTCCGATTTGAACCGGTGCAGCCACTGAGCAAACGCCCACCTCAATCTCTTCGACGCATTCGGCATAGCCTTCGGCACGTATGCTATCAAACTCGCGGCGCAGCGCCTGCGGATCATTTTTTGTTTTTTTGGTGAAGGACCGCATTGGCTTAGCCAAAATATCATCGCGAAACCCGTCTTTGGCATAGGCTGCGATCACCTTGGAACACGAACAGGCATGCATCGGACGAAATCCAAGACCGGGATGAATAAACGAGCGTTTGGCATCCTTGGGCACTTCGACATGAATGATTTCCACACCTTTACTGCGAAGCCGTGACAGAAATATCGCCTCTCCGAACTGATCTGCGGCTTCTTTCAACGTTGGCGCAGCAGCGCGGCAAACATCCACGTCCGGTTGGGCAAGAAACGCGAGGCGAACCATCCGTTCGCCGACTAGGAACCGCCCCGTTTCAGGTTCGTCCAACAAGCGCTGTGCGGTCATTGTCTGCAATAGCCGATAGCAGGTTGGGCGTGGTAAATCAGTGAGGTTCTGAACTTCAAGTGCCGAAACAGGCCGGCCTGTTGTTGCCACTGCTTCAAGTATTTTCATCACACGATCAAGATGCACAATAATCTCGCTTTACAGACATTTGTCTCATATAATAAGATACCCATGAAAAAGTCAAATAAAGCGAATCTTAAGGGAGGCTCAGTCATGGAATGTTGTGGACCGGGGTATGCATCACCTTCTGAGGCGATGCAGGCTCCAAAAGAAAAGCTGCTCTATACGATTGCAATTTATACTGGAACCGGCATTCAAAAGCCTGATTATCTTGCCACTGTTGATGTTGATCCCGACAGCCCAACTTACTCTGAAGTAATCCACCGGCTGGAAATGCCGGGCATTGGTGACGAGTTGCACCATATGGGTTGGAATGCCTGTTCATCTTGCCATGATGATAGCAGTATGGCGCGTAAATATCTGCTTCTTCCTGGGGTGCGGTCAAATAATATCCATGTTGTTGATACGGCTACTGATCCGCGTGCGCCGCGTCTGCACAAAGTGATCGACGGGGCAGAGATTAAATCCAAAACAGATCTGAGTGGCCCCCACACGGTGCATTGCCTTGGCTCGGAAATAATCATTTCATTTCTAGGCAATGCCAAAGGCGAAGCTCCGGGTGGCTATTTGCAGCTGAATAAGGATTTCGAAATCGTCGGCCGGTGGGAAAACTCCATGGGCGATATAAAATTCGGTTATGATTTTTGGTATCAACCGCGCCATAATGTGATGGTCAGCTCGGAATGGGCTGCCCCGAACACTTTCATGCCGGGCTTTGATTTGGAAGAAGTTGGCCACCTAAAATATGGCCGCGAGCTGCATTTTTGGGATTTTGAGAAAAAAGAACCCATTGAAACCATGTATCTTGGGGAAGATGGCCTGATCCCGCTTGAAGTGAAATTCCACCATGATCCAGACAGTACCCATGGGTTTTGCGGCGCAGCACTTAGCTCAAACGTCATTCATTGGTGGAAAAATGATGCTGGAAAGTGGGAATGGGAAAAAATAATCGATGTTGGCAATGAACCGCATCCAGAATGGCCTATTCCAGTGCCCGGCGTGATGTCAGCAATCCTTGTGTCGATGGATGACAAATATCTTTACTTCAATAATTGGCTGCATGGTGATATGCGTCAGTATGATATTAGCGACCCTCACAACCCGGTGCTGACAGGCCAGGTCTGGATGGGCGGATTGCTGGGCAAAGCGCCCGAGGTGAACGGTGTGAAAATGGCCGGCGGGCCGCAAATGTTCCAGCTTAGCCTTGATGGCAAACGGCTTTATGTAACCACCTCTTTGTTTTCCACATGGGACAACCAATTCTATCCCGAAATTCGCGAGCAGGGCGGCGTGATGGTGATGATTGATTGTGATCCGGTAAATGGTGGCATGACGCTTAATCCGGATTTTATCGTCGATTTTGGCCAAGAGCCTAATGGCCCAAGCCGCTGCCATGAAGCCCGCTATCCGGGCGGCGACTGTACAAGCGACATCTGGCTATGATGCATACCATTACGATCGCCAACAGGGACGGTGCAGCCTATAAGGTTGATCCACGCAAACCTTTGCTGGATAGTCTGCGGGATCAAGGCGTTGATTTGCCTTATGGGTGCAAATATGGCGGCTGCATTACCTGCGCGGCCAAACTGATAGCTGGCCAAATAGATCAGCGCCGTCAAGTCGCACTTAACAACCGTCAGCTTAATGATGGCTATGTGATTTTATGCGTTGCGCGACCGCGAGGTGACTGCACGTTGGAAATCGGTGTTGAAAGCCATGACAAGCTTTATCGTAATCCGTTTTTGGACCCCCTTGCCCCCCATGAGCTTAAAGCGGATATCGCCGCACCGCAGGAGACAAATCAATGAGTTATGTGAACCATGATGAGCCCTATAGCGATAGCTATCTACAGAGCATTTTAAAGTCAGTGAAAACTATAGCTATGGTCGGTGCTAGTCCGGATAAAACCAAGTTCAGCTATGGAGTTTTGCGCGTGTTGCACGAAACCGGATATGAAATGATCCCTGTCAACCCGCGCCCGGATGTCACCGAAATCCGTGGCTTAAAGGTTTTTAATTCGCTGGCTGAAATAGACCGGCCCGTGGATATGGTGGAAGTGTTCCGCCGACCTGAAGATTTGCTCGGCATTGCCCAAGAAGCCGTCGCCATTGGCGCCAAGATTCTGTGGGGCCAAATTGGCGTACGCAATGATGAAGCTGCCCGTCTAGCCGAAGACGCAGGCCTGCAGGTGGTGATGGACCGCTGCCCAAAGATTGAACTTTTTCGCCCATTTTGGAAACCAAAACTACATCTAGGAATATAGCAATGGCTCAAACAATCACAAAAGGCGTCAAAGCGCTCTTGGCCGAAGCAAACAAAGTGGTCACAACCGTCTCCATTGAAGAGGCGCAAGCCCTTTTGGACAGCCCAGACCATGTTTTTGTCGATCTGCGCGATATTCGCGAATTAAAGCGCAGCGGCAAAATCCCCGGTGCTTTTTCGTGCCCACGCGGAATGCTAGAGTTTTGGATTGATCCGGACAGCCCCTACCATAAAGAGATATTCAATCAGGACAAAACCTATCTGTTTTACTGTGCCAGCGCGTGGCGTTCGGCCCTAAGCGCCCAAGTTGCTATGGAAATGGGGCTTACCCCTGTTGCGCATATTGCAGGCGGATTTAGCGCTTGGCTTAAGGCCGACGCCCCAATCGAAGAGCTGGAATAACCAAGCTAATATGATCGGGGCATGTCCAGCACGTGCTCGGAGATGTAACTTAAAATAAGGTTGGTCGAAATCGGCGCCACCTGATAGAGACGTGCTTCGCGAAATTTGCGCTCGACATCGTATTCTTCCGCAAAGCCAAACCCGCCATGGGTTTGTACACAGGCCTCTGCCGCCGCCCATTGTGCATCTGCGGCCAAAAGCTTTGCCAAATTGGCTTCTTCACCCGGATTGCCGCCCGCTTCATAAAGCGCAATCGCTTGTTTTAGCATCAGCTCTGCTGCACGCATTTGTGAATAGGCGCGGGCAATGGGAAATTGCACCCCTTGGTTTTGCCCAATCGGCCGATCAAACACTGTTCTGTCACTGGCATAGTGAGAGGCTTTTTCGATAAACCACTTTGCATCCCCGATACATTCAGCGGCAATCAAGATACGTTCGGCATTCATCCCCGATAGAATATAGCGAAACCCCTGCCCTTCTTCGCCGATTAAGTTCGCCGCTGGAACCGGCATTTCATCAAAGAAAAGCTCGGTTGTGGCATGGTTCATCATTGTTCGAATGGGCCTAATGGTTAGAGAGGTACCAAGCGCATCCCGCATATCTACCAAAAACACAGACAGACCTTGGGTTTTTTTGGTCACTTGATCGCGCGGAGTGGTGCGCGCCAAAAGCACCAAAAGATCCGAATATTCCGCCCGGCTTGTCCAAATTTTCTGGCCATTGATCAAATAGGTTCCCCCCTCACGCCGCGCTGTACACTTTAGCGATGTAGTATCCGTACCACTGCTGGGTTCGGTCACGCCAAAGGCCTGCAATCTAAGAGCGCCGCTGGCAACATCCGGCAGGTACTGCGCCTTTTGCGTTTCCGATCCATGCCGAAGAAGAGTGCCCATGGTATACATTTGTGCGTGGCAGGCGGCTGCATTGCCACCTGAACGGTGGATTTCTTCCAAGATTGCGGCGGCAGCTGATAAGGGCAATGACAGACCGCCGAACTTCTCGGGGATCAGGGCGGCCAAATATCCAGCGTCTGTCAATGCTGCTACGAATTCGCTGGGATAGCTATTTTCGCGATCGCATTTTTGCCAATAGGGCCCGGGGAAATTCGCACAAAGCTTAGTTACTGCGTGACGAATTTCAGGATGATCCAGTTCATAGTTCATCTTGATTAACCTTTGACTGTTGTGGGGCAAATTCTTGGCGTATCGCATCCCCGTGCTCATCGAGCATTGGCACAATTTTAACTGCTACCGGCTCGCTAGAAACTGGCAAGGCCGCCATTGTGATCTCGGCGCTGCCAAATGAGGCCACTGAATTTTTCAAACAGGGATGCGCCGAAAGATCCGCCACCGAATTCAGTGTGGCATTGGCAATGCCTGCGGCATCTAAACGTTCGGCAACGGAATTGGCAGAAAACTGGGAAAAACATTGCGTGACAATTGCATCAAGCTCTTCGCGGTTGGTGTATCGGGCCGGATTATCCGCAAATTTTGGATTTTTTGCCAACTCGGGTCGTCCGAGAACCTGATCGCAAAATATGAAAAATTCACGGTCGCTTTGGATCGCCAATAAGACCTGCTGATCATCTGCACAAACAAACGCTCCATAGGGGGCAATAAAAGAATGTTTTAGCCCCATCCGATCTGGCGCACCGCCCATATAGCGGTGGGCCAGCAGCGGCATATTCATCCAGTCAGACATCACATCAAACATTGAAATAGACAAATCAACGCCTTGTCCGGTACGCCCACGCTGAATCAATGCACGCAAAATTGCCGAAAAAGCGGTCAACCCTGTGGAAATATCAGTGACTGATATGCCCACTCTGGCCGGAGCCTCTGGGCTGCCCGTGACCGCACAAATACCGGTTTCAGCCTGCACAAGAAAGTCATAGGCTTTTTTCTGCGCCCCAGGCCCGCTTTCGCCATATCCAGAAATGCGGCAGGTGATCAATCCGGGGGTCTTTTGTCGAAGTACCGCGCCGTTTAACCCCAAGCGGTCCATTGCACCGGGCGCGAGATTGCTGAGTAAAATATCCGCACGCNCNATCATTTCCTGCAGAACCGCNAAGTCTTTTGCATNTTTNAGNTNNANACANAGCGCTTCCTTGCCCCGGTTAAGCCAGGCAAAGATCGCNCTTTGGCCTTCTGCACCTTTGTCATANCCTCGCGCAAAATCCCCCTCTGGCCGCTCAACCTTGATCACACGGGCACCCGCATCGGCCAANAGCATTCCGCAATAAGGNGCGGCAACAGCGTGTTCCAACGACACAACGAATATGCCCTCTAGTTCTTTATCAAGTGCCATAACGCTTCACCTAAAACTTTCCTATCTTTCAAATCTATACAGGTGGAATGATCCAGCACAAACTTGATTTAATGGCCTGCAGCCTATTACCACCATTGGCAAATGAAGCTTGGCATGGCTTTGATCTAGCCCTACTATCATTTTGGAAAACCAACAACAAAATGCAAAAAGAGGCCTTATAATGTCTACCCCATATGACACACTCTTGCTGCAAGAGCCCTCAAAGCATGTCTTGCTGGTTACGCTTAACCGGCCAGAGGCGGCAAATGCCTTTAACACCGTTATGGCAGGTGAGCTTTATGATTTATTTGAAACTTTAGCATTAAAACCAAAAGAGATCAGGACGGTAGTCATGACCGGCTCCGGCGATCGGGCTTTTTGTGCTGGCGGCGACTTAAAAGAGCGTAATGGAATGAGCGACGCCGATTGGCAAGCGCAGCATCTGGTTTATGAACGCATGGTGCGCGCCATCATTGCCTGCCCTCTGCCTGTCATAGGCGCGATTAACGGCGCGGCCTATGGCGGCGGCTGTGAATTGGCGGCGGCCCTGGATTTTGTCTATGTGTCAAAAACCGCTCGTTTTGCACAGACCGAGGTGCGCATCGGCATTATTCCCGGCGCCGGCGGCACGCAAACCTTATCTCGGGCGGTTGGCGAACGCCGGGCCAAAGAACTTATATTATCAGGTCGGGTATTTGACGCGCAAGAAGCCCTTGAGTGGGGGTTGGCAAATGCAATTTACCCACCGCAAGAATTACTGCCAACGGTCCTAACGCTGGCTGAGAACATTGCAAACAATGCCCCTATTGCCGTGCGGCAGGCCAAACAGGCCATCCATAAAGGCTTGCAGATGGGGCTTGCCGACGGTTTGGCCTTTGAAATCGAAGCCTACAACCGAACGATACCGACCCAAGACCGCCGGGAAGGTGTGCTTGCCTTTAATGAAAAACGTGCGCCAAAATTCAAGGGCGAGTAAAGCTCGGCTTTCACGGCAAGGCCAAAAGCCTTATTTTTTTGCAAAGCGCTCAAATTGCCACTTCACATCCCGCCCATATTTCGCTATTCCCCCCCTCACCATGATCGTGCGGTCGTGGCGGAATTGGTAGACGCGCAGCGTTGAGGTCGCTGTTCTTTAACCGGAGTGGAAGTTCGAGTCTTCTCGACCGCACCATTTATCAATCAGACTACATCAGTTCACTGATAGATAACCCATTGATAACATTATTATAAATATCTTTGCCTTAGTATTCGGCTGGAGAGAGTATTGACTAAATTACTGACCAAAAAAGTCCCTTACACGTTTAATCGTGCGGGGTATTACTACTTCTAAAGACGTGTTCCGGCTGATCTTGTGCAGCATTATTCCTATCCTTGAGTAGTTTAGGGACTGAAGACTAGGTCTGGCCAGTGTGCACCTGTCGCGTTTTCGTGCCGCTCCAAGTGCTCTTTTATGCCACTTTTCGTTCGAAGGCGACAGGGCTTTTCCAACCCAACGCTGAATGGCGCCTTCGTGGATTATAAAAGCCGCTTATGGAATTGAAGATTGCAATTTCATCCTCTCGTCTCGTTGGCCATGACGTTTGCCACGACAGTTCAGCCTTGATGGTTTTGAAGAAGATTTCCACGACGGCATTGTCGTGTCAAAGAATCCTTAGAGGCAATCGAAAGCGATCTCGGCTTTATTCCAAATGGCATGGCTGTTGCAGCGAATTCTCAAGCAAGCCTAAAGATGATGTTTGCTATCGATAAAGCGCTAGAGCANGGCGAATTGAACTTTACCCAAAGGGAAATGATTGCGCTGGCTGTATCACAGGCAAACAATTGCAGATATTGCCTTTCTGCCCATTCAGAATTTTGCTCAATGGCAACAGAACTAGAATCAACTGACATTATCAGAGCGAGACTATGTGAAGCGGATGATCCCAAAGATCAGGCAATGCTTGACCTCGCGGTTGCGATCGTTGAGCGGAAAGGCGAATTGCCTGACAACCAATTGGAAACTGCAAGAAAGAGTGGGCTCTCAGATAGTGTGATAATCGAAATTATTTCGAATGTGATAAGCGCTATGTACGGCAATTACATAAATCACGTGGCAAAAACAGACATCGATTGGCCTCTATGTCGAATGGATTTGTAAATCTGTCAGCTATATTAGCTATTCCCAATTACCTATAAGATCACATGGCTACACATGGTGATGGAAGTTCAATTCCGCCCATATGAGGGCTGTTGAATTACGACAAGCAACACCTGATTTTTTTGAATTTAGCCAGTACATGAAAAGCATATCTGTCGGCACGATATCGGCCCGTCTTCGGGGGGATGAAACCGATTGCTTTGCCCAAACTAGGTTGTAGTGTGGTTCAACGTTTAGCAGAGCCCCAATTAGGCAAATTATGATTGTTCAGAAAGGTCGTGCATGTATATTTTTCTGGCTGTTCTATTTGCTGCACTTTTACACGCCGGCTGGAACGCGGTTATCAAATTTGGCGATGATAAATTTCAAGGCATGCTGCTTTTATCCTTTGGCCATGGCATTTTTGGCCTTTTTCTTATTGCGCTTTACCCAATCCCCGATTCAGGAAGCTGGTTATTTCTCTTAGGGTCTGTCCTCTGCCATCTGATCTATAAGGTTTTTTTAACCTTTGCCTACACAAAGGGTGATCTGAGCCGAGTGTATCCAATCGCCCGAGGCACCGCGCCGATGATCGTGCTCATAATCAGCCTTCTTTATTTGCCGGATGCTGTCAGCAACCTCCAGATCGCAGGTATCTTGTTGGTGGGATTGGGCATTTTACTAATGGCAAGAGGCATCATTACCCACAAAGAAGAGCGGGCACTGATACCTTTTGCCCTCATGGCAGCGGTTGGAACAGCCGGATATTCGCTTTTTGACGGACTGGGTGCGCGTGCCTCCGGAACGGCTTTGGGCTATGTAGGGTGGTTGTTTTTCTTGGATGCTGCTCTGTTCATCATTGCAGGGCTCGCTTTGCGCGGCCGGGAAATGATCCCAAAATCAAGGCCGGTTTGGATCCAAGGCTTGCTGGCAGGCGGTGCGTCAGTTGGTGCCTATTCAATTGCAGTTTGGGCAATGACGGTGGCACCGATTGCCGTAATCACGGCCCTTAGAGAAATTTCTGTACTCTTTGCGGTGATCATTGGAATTTTCTTTTTCAAAGAAAAACCATCGATTGATAAACTTATATCCGCATTAATGATTGTTACTGGCGTGATTGCAATCGGGATCTAAGCCAGTACCCTTTACATTTTGGCACATTCTGGCACCGGGCTGATCACTGTACCTTGCTCAAAATGTTGTAGCAGATTATCGACGGTCAAAGCCCCCATGGCAGCGCGGGTTTCACGCGTTGCGCTGCCGACATGGGGCAACAGAACTACGTTGGACAGGGCTCGCAAGGCCGTAGGCACCTTTGGCTCACGCTCAAACACATCAAGCCCAGCCGCCCCTAGTCGCTGCTCTTGAAGCGCAGCGATCAAGGCGGCTTCATCTACCACAGAGCCGCGACTGACATTGATCAATATCCCCTCTGGCCCTAATGCTTTGATCACATCGGCATTGACCAGTTTATGGGTCGATGGCCCACCGGGCGTTATACAGATCAAAACCTCACTATCGCGGGCCATGGCCGTCAGATCGCTGTAATAAGTGTAATCTGAAGGTTTTTCATTGCGCGCATGATAAAGAATTTTTGCATTAAACGGCGCAAGCTTGTCGGCAATGGCCTGACCAATTCGTCCCAATCCAACAATCCCAACCGTTCGGTTGTCCGCAGTGCGCGTGAGCGGCGCATTGCCATCGGTTTGCCATTTTCCAGAGCGCACATAAGCATCATCTGCCAATAGATTGCGATAACAGGCCAACATCAACATTAAAGCCGTTGTTGCAACTTCGGCATTTAACACATTGGGGGTGTGCGTGACCCAAATTCCACGGCTTACAGCCTGCGCAGTATCAATCGCATCATAGCCAACGCCGTAACAGCTAATGAGCTTGAGATCGGGCATAGCCTCAACATATTCAGGCCTGATCCCGTCATGGCCGTTGGTAGACACATATTGGATTTTGGCACCATGCTCTTTCAACCAGGCCAACGGGTCGGTCATATCCGCCAGCTCATGAATGGTAAATTTTGCTGCTAAACGCACGCGCATGGTGTCGGTGACATCACCAATCAACAAAAGCTCTGCCAAATCTATGCGTCCTGTGTTACGTTTTGCCTTTGTTTGCCAAGACCTTCAATATTGAGCTCCATAACATCTCCCGTTTTTAAGAAAACCGGCTCAGGCTTGATCCCCAAACCAACCCCCGGAGGCGTTCCGGTGCTGATCACATCACCGGGATGCAGCGTCATTAAGCCGGACAGATGTTCGATAATTTCGGCAACGGTAAAGATCATTGTGCGGGTATTGCCATTTTGCATCCGCTTCCCGTTCACGTCCAAAGTCATGTCTAGGTTTTGCGGATCGGCAATTTCATCACGAGTGACCAACCAAGGCCCTGTTGGACCAAAAGTGTCACAGGATTTTCCTTTGGTCCATTGACCCGTCAGGTTGGCTTGAAAATGGCGCTCGGACACATCATTAACGATGCAATAGCCCGCCACATGATCGAGCGCTTCGGCTTGACTGACATATTTTGCAGTTTTGCCAATCACCACGCCTAACTCGACTTCCCAGTCGGTTTTCACAGACCCGCGCGGCATCGAAACCTCATCATTGGGGCCGACGATGGCAGAATTGGCTTTAAAGAACAAAATCGGATGCTCTGGAATGGCCGCGCCGGTTTCGGCAGCGTGATCTGAATAATTCAAACCAATGCAGAGGAATTTTCCAATATTGCCGACGCAGGCACCAATGCGCGGATTGCCTTTAACCTCGGGCAAACTGGCGTGATCTAAAGCGCGCAAAGCCTGCAGCGCAGGATCAGACAAAGTGTCGCCAGCAATATCGGACACATGGTCCGACAAATCGCGCAGAACGCCATTCGCGTCGATAATTCCGGGTTTTTCAGCGCCCAGCGCGCCGTAACGAACTAATTTCATTTGTCGTTCCTCAATGGTTATCCCTAGGCGTAAATTTACGCGCGATATCACGATATTCATCCGCATCTTTCAAGGTCATGCCCTCATCAAAACGGCCAACTTTCTCACGGAAATATTGCTGCCAAGGTGATTGATTTTCCGGATGCGGATAGCCCTCAGCTTCAAAAATGCGGGCGCGCTCGGCCAATTCATCCAGGGTCACCAGCATATCAGCTGTGCATTTGTTAAGATCAATACGAACACGGTCACCGGTTTTCAACAACGCAAGCCCACCGCCTGCGGCGGCTTCAGGCGAAGCATTTAAAATTGACGGGCTGCCAGAGGTGCCAGATTGGCGGCCATCACCAATACACGGCAGGGCCTCAACCCCCTGCTTCAAAAGATAGGCAGGCGGGCGCATATTTACCACCTCGGCGCCGCCCGGATAGCCGATGGGGCCCGCGCCGCGCATGAAAAGGATAGAGTTTTCATCAATGTTTTCGGCCGGATCATCAATGCGGTGGTGAAAATCCTCTGGCCCGTCAAACACGATGGCCCGCCCCTCAAAAGCGTTCATATCTTCTGGGTTTGAAAGATATGCTTTGCGGAAATTTTCGCTAATCACGCTGGTTTTCATGATCGCACTGTCAAACAGATTACCGCTCAAATTGATAAAGCCCGCATCCGCAAGGATTGGCTGGTCAGCTGATTTAATAACCTCAGCATTCTCTGAGCGGCGCGCGCTGCAATTATCGCCCATGGAGTGGCCATTAACAGTTAGCGCTTCGGGATGTGGCAACAGACCTGCGGCCAGCAACTCTCCGACCACGGCCGGCACACCGCCAGCGCGGTGATAGTCTTCGCCTAGATATTCGCCAGCAGGCTGCAGGTTCACTATCAAGGGCACATGATGCCCAACCGCTTGCCAGTCGTCATTGTTAAGCTCAACGCCCAAATGCCGCGCGATGCCGTTCAAATGAATGGGCGCATTGGTTGATCCGCCGATTGCCGAATTTATCACAATGGCATTTTCAAAAGCAGCGCGGGTCATAATTTCACTGGGGCGTAAATCTTCCCACACCATATCCACAATCCGGCGGCCGGTTTCATAGCTGATCTGACCACGCTCGCGGTAGGGCGCAGGAATTGCTGCCGCACCGGGCAATTGCATGCCCAGCGCTTCGGCCAGCGAATTCATTGTGGTGGCTGTTCCCATGGTATTGCAATAGCCCACCGAGGGCGCAGAACTGGCGACCAGGTCCATAAAGCCATCGTCATCAATTTCGCCTGCTGCCAGCATTTCACGGGCTTTCCAGACGATGGTACCAGATCCGGTACGTTCGCCCTGAAACCATCCGTTTAGCATCGGGCCGACCGATAAGGCAATGGCAGGGATATTTACCGTTGCCGCCGCCATCAAAAGCGCAGGCGTGGTCTTGTCGCAGCCAATATTCAACACGACACCATCCAAAGGATAGCCAAAGAGCGTTTCAACCAGTGACAGATATGCCAAATTACGGTCCAGCATTGCTGTTGGCCGTTTGCCGGTTTCCTGAATAGGGTGCACCGGAATTTCAATTGGCGTACCACCAGAGGCAAGGATACCGTCCCGCACCCGCTTAGTCAGTTCAATATGATGGCGATTACATGGGCTAAGATCGCTGCCGGTTTGGGCAATGCCAATGATCGGCTTTCCAGATTGCAATTCTTGGCGGGTCAGCCCGTAGTTCAGATAGCGCTCTAGATACAGCGCAGTCATCTCGGGATTGTCTGGATTCATAAACCATTTGCGGGATCGTAAATCTTTGATGTCTATTTTCTTCATATTCCTACCCTGACCAGCCGCCGTCAATCACGTGACCTTGCCCTGTTGTAAATGCGCTGTCGTCGCTTGCAAGATAAACCACCAGCGCGGCAATTTCTTCAGCCTGTGCAATCCGTCCCATAGGCTGGCGGGCTACAAATGCTTTCATCGCGGCATCGTAATCGCCCGTCGCCTGCAACCGGTCATGCAGGCTAGGGCTGTCGACTGTGCCGGGACAAATCGCATTACAGCGAATGCCTTGGGTGATGTAATCAATCGCAACAGACTTTGTTAGCCCCAAAACCGCGGCTTTCGTGGTGCCATAGATAAACCGGTTTGGCGCGCCAATGATTGAGGAACAGGCAGAGGACATGTTTATAATCGACCCCGAGCCGCGCTCTAACATTCCCGGCAGGCTGGCGCGAATGGTGCGCAGCATTGAGCGCAGATTGAGATCAAAAGCAAAATCCCAGTCATCATCCCGGGCCTCTAAAATGGTCCCGCTGTGCACAAATCCAGCGCAATTAAAAAGCACGTCTGGCGCAGCGCGTTGCACGCCTTCGCTTACGCTGTCATCATCGCACACATCAAGTTTGAAAATTTCAATATTTTCATGATTGGCCTGTCGAATCGTGGACAGAGTTGTCATGTTGACATCCGTTGCAAACACCTGAGCGCCCTCTTCCGCCATTGCCAGCGCCGAAGCGCGACCAATACCTTGGCCTGCAGCTGTAACGAGAACGTTTTTTCCCTTAAGCCTTTGTTTCATACATGTAACCCTTTAAAAAAGCAGAAAAGGAAAGCCCTCTTCTGCTGTACAGCTTCGACACTTAAAGTCAAATTCTGGCACCACTTCCAGTTTCTAGGCCCAAATAAGTTGAATACTTCGGACTGGTACACAGCCTAATTTACAAGAAATAATTTAGCCATAGCCATAAGTGAATACAGAAATATAATCTGCCTAATCAAAGAGCGGGAATCTCTTTGCAAACTTAACAAGTTACACCTCATCTCTGGCCTGACTATCCGTGCGCCCAAAGGCTTTTTTGTTTGGTCATAATAGGGGCTTTTAAAATTGTCCAAGCAAGATTAATCAGCAAAAATTGAGCATAGATATGAAAGGCAGGGCTATCAAATTCAGTTTAGCCATGCAATTTGCTAGTTATTGATGATGAGCAATTGCATAGGGCACTTGTCAGTGGAGATAGATGAAACAGAATGATGCCAATTTATGAAAAATCCATCCGGCTTTGCCTGAGCAAAGAGATTTAACTTATTATGCCCTTTTTTGATCTGCTACCGGCGTTAGGCTTTTTCTTGCTCAATGTCTTTGTGCCTGGCCCAAACGTTTTGAACACAATTGCAACCTCAACTGGTTCTGGATATCGCGCAGGGCTGGCCTGTGCGCTTGCTTGCGGCTTGGGCATACTTCTTTGGGCAAGCGCCGCTTTATTTGGCGCGGCTGCTTTTTTTGAAACATACCCATTGGCCAATCAAAGCCTGATTATTCTTGGAGGGAGCTTGCTGATCTATTTTGCTGTTCGATATCTGAGAAAGGCCTTTAACCCACAGAGCCAATTGGAAAGCATTCAGGATCAGTCATTTTCTTTAGCTTTCTGGCAAGCTTTCGTGGTGATGATGACCAATCCAAAAGTTCTTACAACTTGGCTTGCTGTTATTTCTCTTTTCCCAATAATTACGCTTGGATTGCAAAATATATTTGGGTTTATCCTACTCTCTGCCGCAGCATCTTTTTCTGGTCATGCTATTTTTGCCACTTTCTTTTCCTCCAAAACAGCTGCAGCGATGTATCTTTTGCTGTACCGCCCTCTAAATGGCCTGGTTGGTATCGGGTTTTTTTTCTATGGTATCAAACTTCTATCGGGTGCATTTGTATGATCGGGGACATCGCCGGTGCCAAGCCAGAATGTAAAGCTTGTTAGGAGCCACTGCACATTATCTTAAACGCAACATAATTTCGGACAGTTGAGCTGTTCTCCAATTAGGAGCACCACTGATTGAACCGCTTAAACTTTGCATTAGATCATCAAAAAACAAAAGNGGGTTAAATGCAGTTATGTCCTTTCCAGCCACCAAAGCCGACGCACTATATCACTTGANTAGTTTTGCCNCTCGGGCTGGCATTAGCTATGNNAAACAGCGTAATTTTGACCGCGGCGCAGGCGGCCATACGGATGTCTCATGCCTTTCCCCTTATATTCGGCGCAGGATCATCACAGAAACAGAGGTGCTGAAGTCGGTTCTCGACCATCATTCGTTCAAGGACGCAGAAAAGTTTGTTCAAGAAGTTTTTTGGCGCACCTATTGGAAAGGCTGGTTGGAAATGCGNCCCTCGGTTTGGGCCGAGTATCAAGNTCAACTGGGGATTCAATGCAATCAAATCGCCACTCAATCCGGNTTGCGCCAGCAATGGGAAGCGGCCTGTTTGGGGCGAACAGGGATAGAGTGCTTTGATGCTTGGGCACTAGAATTGGCGGATACCGGTTATTTACATAATCACGCACGAATGTGGTTTGCTTCAATNTGGATCTTCACTTTAAAGCTGCCATGGGAGCTTGGGGCGGATTTCTTCCTGCGGCACCTTTTTGATGGCGATCCGGCTTCAAATACATTGAGTTGGCGCTGGGTTGCTGGGTTGCAAACCGCAGGTAAGACTTATCTGGCGAGACCTGACAACATCGCAAAATATACCGATGGGCGTTTTTTCCAATCTGGTCTGGCAACTACGGCCCAGCCGCGCACAGAAACTGTCACACATCCGCGCCTGCCGGCACCTCAGACACAAAACTATGATAAAGCCGCGCCGACATTCGTGCTTCTTCACGATGATGACATGGATTTATCGCCTCTTGTCGATAGCTTTGAAAATATTGTCGGAGCCGTGCGGGTAAGCTGTTTGGAAAGGCTGACACCTTTTGAAATGTCACCCGCCGTCATAGAATTTGTTGAAACGCTTATTAAAGATGCAGATCACAGATGGTTTGAGCGNATTGGNAATATTCATAAGGCCACCAGCGCAGATGATATTATTTCAAAGGCCCTTGATTGTGCAGCCACGCAAATTGCCATCCCATACGCGACTGTAGGTCCGACATCTGATTTCATTACGGCCCTGAAGCGCAAAGCGCATGACAGTGGAATCGGCGTTGTATCGGTCCTGTCNGAGTATGACCAAATGTGCTGGCCCAAAGCAACGCACGGTTTTTTTCGCTTTAAAGAGCACATCTCGCAATTTCTGCGAGATTTAAATATGGGTCCCTAAAGCGGATCGGAACTAGCGGCGGAAAAGCCTTGCCATGGCGCGCAGCCAAGCACCATTTAAAACATGAATAAGGAGGTCTAGGTGCTTTGGTTTAACGGCGCCATTGCTCATATTACGAAGAGTGCTTAGCCGCATCGAACTGACAATCGCTTCCTGCATTTTTTNCACCACTGGGCTTGGAGTTTGGCCGCCAGTGTGCTCCCGCATCATCTCATTGACTTTTGCGATCAAACGCTTGCCCAGCCAATGATGTTTTATATCCTCTAAGGTCGTTTGCACCGAATAGGGGCGAATTGGATCTGGAGGCGTCATTTGCAATCCCAAATCGGCAAGGGCTGCGTCGTCCATAATATAATAGGGCTGCTGGGCTTTGGGACTGTATGAGGGGCTTTCCTGACCCGTTATTTCAACACTGCGGCTCAGCCGGATATCACAGCAGGACGCACCAATGAGAAGTTCAAATTTGCCCGGCTCTATTTGCCAATCATCAGTTTCAAGATCGAAATAGGCAAAGGCCCTTGCATCTAGCTCAAAACTGCATGTCTTTGTTTCACCGCTGGCAAGAGACAGTTTTTGAAATCCCTTCAGCTCACGANCTGGCCGGTANACCGATGCNTCACAATCGCGAACATAAAGCTGAATGATTTCTGCGCCGCTGCAGGCCCCGCTGTTGGTGACCTCAAGCGTCACCTGAACCAAAGGGTTGGCCGCATTATATTGCCCTGACACCTTAAGGTTGTCATAGCTAAATTCCGTATAACTTAACCCATGACCAAAGGGGAAAAACACCCCGTCTTGTGCCCCCCCATAGGCGCGGTAGCCAACATTCAAACCCTCACGATAGACAATCTGGCGCGGATGATTGGCAAAGTTAGGCTGTGAAGGAACATCCGCTAAGGACAGCGGGAAAGTTTCGGCCAATTTACCGCTAGGCGATAGCTTTCCAAACACCAAATCCGCCATTGCCTCAGCTCCGGCCTGCCCACCTAGATAGGCCTCAAGGACTGCAGGAGCCTGATCAAGCCATGGCATTTCAATCGGAGAGCCGTTCGACAATATAACCGCACAGTTTGGGTTGGCTTTTGACACCGCCTCAATCAATCTATCGATTTGCNCGGGTTGTTTGAGCGTTGTTCGGTCAAACCCTTCTGCTTCAAACAGCGGCGGCAACCCTGCTAGGATCAAGACCTGATCTGCTTTTTCAGCGGCCTCAACAGCCTCTTTGATCAAACCCGGATTATCTTCTGCCAATTCAGGATCAAAGCCAGGCGCATACGTGATCTTCGCGCCATTCATTTTGCGCAAAACCTCAAGTGGTTTTTCAATTCGCGTGGCATTGACCTGCGAGCTGCCTGCACCCTGAATGCGCGGGGTTTCGGCAAAAGCGCCTATCACCGCCAGTGAGCGCTTTGTATCAAAAGGTAAACACCCATTTTTATTCTTCAGCAAAACTGCGCCTTCGGCAGCGCCTTTGCGCGCAAGATCATGATGCGCGTCAAAATCAACATTATAGCTTTTGGAATTGTTCTGGGCGGCCAGCATCAGCGCACTCACACGCTGCGCCGCACGATCCAGATCTTCTTCTGCCAGTGCGTTTTGCTCAACCGCGAGGGCAACCACATCGTCATTCACCCCGCCGCTGCTTGGCATTTCAAGCTCAAGACCCGCCGAAACAGCCTTTGGGCGATCATTGATCGCCCCCCAATCTGTGACAACCAAGCCTTCAAACCCCCACCGGTCGCGTAGAATATCAGTTAAAAGCGGTTTATGCTCACTACAGAAGGTACCGTTTAATTTGTTATAAGCGCACATAACGGTCCAAGGCTGCGCTTCTTTGACTGCGATTTCAAAGGCCGGCAGATAAAGCTCAAACAAGGTGCGGCGATCAACCAAAGTATCGACAACCATACGGTGCGATTCTTGGTTGTTCGCGGCAAAGTGCTTAAGGCTGGTGCCTATACCCGTGCTTTGTACGCCCTGAATAAATTTTGCAGCCAGTTTGCCCGATAAAAACGGATCTTCAGAATAATATTCAAAATTGCGTCCACACAGCGGATTGCGTTTAATATTCACACCCGGCCCCAGTAATACGGCCACGTCTTGTGCCTGACATTCACGGCCAATCGCAGCGCCGACCTCTTGCAGCAGTTCGGCATCCCAACTGGACGCAAGGGTCACCGCGGTCGGAAAGCAGGTGGCCGGTACAGACGCGTTCAGGCCCGCCTGATCAACAGCCATATCCGCTTTTCTCAGGCCATGCGGACCATCTGCAACCATAACCGCATCCAATTCCAACCTTTCAAGCGGTTGCAAATGCCAAAAGCTACTGCCTGACATCAGACTTGCGCGCTCTTGCAATGTCATTTCAGACACCACTTCAGCCGCTTGTGACCAAACCTCTTTCGGACTTTTCATCTATTTCCCTTTTGCCACTGCCTTGGGCATGTGCGATGAATTGTGCGCTTTTCATTGCGCAGTAAAACTGCATCTAGAGCATTTCATGACGATTTCACAGCTCTGTCTTTTATTGCCGCGAAATGCCACTTTGACCATCGCGCAGCACAAATTTCTGCACTTTTCCAGTTGCGGTTTTGGGCAATTCTTCGACAAAGCTGACCCATTGAGGGGTTTTAAAATGGGCCAAGTTATCTCGCACATGCAGTTTTATGTCAGCTTCGGTGACCTGTGATCCAGGTTGAATGACAACAAAAGCATGCGGCGACTCGCCCCATTTCTCGTGCGGCATCCCAACAACAGCAACCTCTTGAACGGCTGTATGCGTCAGCAGGCATCCTTCAATTTCAATTGACGATACATTTTCGCCGCCGCTGATAATCACGTCTTTGAATCGGTCCCGAATTTCCACATATCCATTGGGGTGCACCACGGCCGCATCGCCGGAATGAAACCATCCGTTTTTAATGGCAGCAGCGGTTGCTTCAGCATCGTTATAATAGCCTTTCATCACCACGTTGCCGCGCACTGTGATTTCTCCCAGCGTTGCACCATCGTGCGCCACCTCATGGCCGCCTTCGTCGACAACTCGCAATTCGCCCGACGAGACAAGCTCGACCCCCTGACAGGCTTTAAGCGCTGCGCTTTCGGCGGGGGATAAATCGCGGTGTTCGGGGCGCAGTTCGCAAATGGCGATAAAGGGCGATGTTTCCGTTAAACCGAACACATGGGTCAGTGACCAGCCTAACTCACCCTCAACGATTTTAATGGTGGCGGCAGCTGGGGGCGCACCGGCGGTGAACACATTGACCTGCCATGATGTTTTTGCGCGCTGCTCTACCGGGGCACTGGTCAGCCCGATTAAAACCGTTGGCGCCGCGCAAAACATAGTGATCTTTTCTTTTTCGATAAGCTCAAAAATACGCTGTGGTTCCACTTTCCGAAGACAGACATGCGTCATGCCCCGTGCTGTATTAATCCATGTAAATGTCCAGCCGTTTGCGTGAAACATTGGCAAGGTCCAAAGATAGCGATCACCGGGTTGCAAATGGTGATGCGCCAAAGTTCCCATCACATTGAGATAGGCATTCCTATGGGTGACCATCACACCNTTGGGACGCGCCGTTGTGCCGCTTGTATAGTTGATNGTGATCAAATCAGTCTCTTTNATGGTCACAGCAGAAAATTTGGGCGACTGNGCAGCAAGTGTCTCTTCNTAATTNATCCAACCCTCAGCATTGCCTTCAAGCGCAACNANATGTTCGACGCCTACCAACTGGTCGCGAATGCTGTTCACCGCCTCAATCAGATCGGAATGGACGCAGACCACTTTTGCGCCGCTATGATTGATAATATATTCAAAATCCTGCGGGATAAGCCGAAAATTAATCGGCACCATCACCGCGCCAATTTGCGGGACCGCGTAATATCCTTCTAGATGGCCATGGGTATTGGGCGCAATATAGGCCACCCGATCGCCCTGCCCCACATCCAGCGATTGCAGCGCAGAAGACCAGCGATCGCAACGTTCAAGAAATTGCGCATAGGTAAAACGTAGGTCTCCATCTACCACCGCTTCGCAATCTGGGTACAGCCGACGCGCGCGGCGTGAAAACTCCATTGGGCTTAATGCGATTTCCATTGTGCGGTCTCTCCTTGGGCTGAAGGTGTGCTTTGCCTAGGTTATCGAAAAAATAGATAGAGTGTAGATTTTTTTGTATAACGTGAGGAAAAGCGGTCTTGGCTAAAATGCCCTGATTTTTTAGCCAAAAGAATATCACGCATAGCTAAAGTCGCGCACTTGAGAGACAATAGTCAATAAAACAACTGCCTAAAGCAAAATTAAGCAGTAGGTTTTATAAATAGAAAAGTACCTAAAATTTAAGCATTTAAATATAAATATCCGAAAAATTATTAATTTATTCAACTAGACAGCCAAAAACCTTTGCTTTGAAAAAAATTTTAGTAACTATTAATTAAAAAATTCTTATCCAAGGATGCCTCCATGAAATTAGATACCCTTTATAAAATATTTGCAGTGCTCCACGGTGTGATGGCACTCATGATGTTATTTGGTGGGCCGATGATTTCAAACATGAATGGCTGGGACCATTCTATTGGCATTGTGACTATGGCAGAGCATCACGGCGCAGGTTTGTTAGGTATCAGTCTTTTATTCTGGATGCTGCCCAGATGGCTCTCTGAGGATGGGCTAAAAGATGCAACCCCTACAGCGCTTTTGGTGCAAGCTATTCTCGCAGTAATGCCGCTATATCATGCCGCAGTTGGCGCAATACCTGTAGATGCCAGCTTGGCCGTTATGATGATTGTTTTGCTGGGCCTGATGTATTTGTTTTTCCAAGCCGCAAAAAAGGAACCAGAGCCAGAGTAAATAGCCTTAGGTTGAAATACAGTAATAGCCAAGAACCATGGGATATAGAAACCTCAGAACATGATTAAATGTCCATCTTGTGCGAAAGTTAACAAACCTGCGAAGCGCGTGGATTTTACGGGGGCAAAACAGATTTGCCCCTATTGCAAATTTATATGGACCGAGCCATCTTTGGCGCTTAAAAAACATCGGGAAACTCGGTATTCACGACTTTTTGACCTGCATGAACTTCTGCGCGAACGGCAGTATAAAAATCTAGAAAACAAATTTAACAAGAGAGTAATCACTGCACAAAAATATAGTGACGAAATTGCCAAACTTGAAAGCCGCGATGAAAATATCGAGTTTGCGCTTGAAACGGTCTACGCCAAGTCAATTTAACCCTGCAGATTAACCATAAAGCGAACGATATGCCTCAAAATCAAAGTGCTTTGCCTTTGATTTATGCGGCTTGACGCTTATCGAAACCGTGACGTTGGCCTTGTATTTTTTGTTCCGGCGCTGCTGACCTGATTTATCCGCTTTAGCCGTTGCCTTTGTGCCAACCGCAAAACTAGAAACCACAGATTGCGACGCGAGAGTGTGGGTTGGTATTTGCATCGAGACACCTCTTTCATCGGGTATGTGCCTCTTTATTTTACGGCCGATTGTTTGAAAAGTTTAAATACACGCATCCTTTATGGGTTTAAATGCATGCCAGTGTCTGGGCGGCAAACCAACTTCTATTTTGCGAGGGAATTGCCCAGAATATCTAAATTGGTAGCGAATAGACGCTAATTATAACTTTTCAGGGTAGCGCATGTTTTTTCATGTAAACCACCAAGCGCAACTTTGAGTAATAAAAATTATTGAAACAAAAATATATACGAAACACCCCAAAAAAGAGATAATTAATACTGGTTTAAATTATCATTTTGACTGTATATTG